>JAUVOZ010000145.1 GCA_030598885.1 Anaerolineae bacterium
CTGCACGAAGACCCTCGCGCCCTGCTCTGTGACCGACTTGGCTGTGAACGCTGCGCTGCCACACGCGCCTCCGTCCGAGTACCCTAGAGAGTTAAAACTTTGCTAAAGGTGTCGGAAGGTAATTTAATGACATGCAATTCAATATTAATGAGTGCACTGAAAAAACTGCCCTCGAGGAGTGGAGAGGGGCATAATGCACAACACCGATCTATGTGATAGATGGAGTCGTTGGGTGTTTATATGTGAGCCACACCACAAGAGGGAGGATAGATGACAAGCGTTCTTGTCCTCGGCGCTACTGGTTTCATCGGTGGTCATATTGCACAGGCTGCACTCGAGCGGGGCTGGGAGGTGCATGGCTTACGCCGCAGGCGTGGCGCGACGGGTCATATAAACCAAGCTGATGTCATATGGCATGACGGTGACCTTGACCAACCCGAGAGCTTACCCCAGGCTTTTGAGGGTATCGAGGTGGTGTTTCATGCCGCGGCTTATTACCCTCGAAACAGCCGAAACGTGCCATTCCATGTGGCGCACGCCGTCGAGCAAATCCGGAATGTGCTTGATGCCATTCGACAGGCCGAGGTACGACGAATGGTATTTACCTCAACGTTGACCACCATCAGCCGCCCGCCTGGCTCTGATATGCGCTTGGCAGATGAGCGAGACCATTACCTCCCTGGTTCCTTACCACGATCAGCCTATTACGAGTGCAAGTACGCCATGGAAAGCGAGGTGCTGCGAGCAGCGGCACAGGGGATTCCGGCGGTGGTGGTTAATCCCACAGCAGTCTTTGGTCCTGGCGACCTTCACCTGACGCTGGGAAGCGTGCTGTTGGCGGTTGCCCGGGGTTGGGTGATAGTCTGGTTGCCGGCTCAGGTGAACGCAATCGACGTGCGTGATGTTGCCCAGGCTCATATCAGGGCAGCAGAGGTTGGCGGTGTGGGGGAACGGTATATCCTCGGTGGGCTCAACGCCACGCTGCGAGATCTCTTGGTCCTGGCAGCAGGCGTTGCCGGTGTCCAGCCGCCCCGCTTCGAGATTCCGCTCAAGCTGGTGGACTTTGCAGTATGGTTGGGCGATAGGTTTTCACCCCTCGATTTTCTTGGCAATCACCTGCGAGCAGTGCGCCAATGGCAGGGTTATAATTGCAGCAAATCGATGCAGCAACTAGACTTGAACCCGCGACCGTTGGAGACCACTCTGCGGGAGGCGCTAGATTGGTACCGAATGCATGGGTTTCTGGAGTAGCAAAGTTTCGTGGTATGATTTTTACCTGAAATCAGATGGTAAAAAACAGTAGCCTCTAAAGTTAATCATGTCTGAATCACGGAAAATCACCATAATCGAAGGACCACCACCTACATTCGAGCTGGTCAGCGACTCTTGGCTGCTCGGCTTGACCGAGAGCCCTCTGCCATCGCGGGTCGCTATGTGCCGCGTGCGTACTTCTAATGGACCGGCATTGGTCGAACGTTGTTATCGGGCATGGCATGATGGTCAACCAATCCACCTTGAATTTCAAGGTGCGGACGGTCTTGCTCAGCAGACCACGATTGTGGCCGCTAGATGGATTGGACAACCTGAAGGGCATCTTCTATTGCTCTGGGTGCGGTTAGACGAGGACGATACCAGGGTCGAGATTGGCTTTGACCTCAGCAACTTCGACGACGACTTAGACGAAGATGTGGATGACTTCGATTTCGATCTGTTGATCTGAATAAAGTAGCTGAGTGCTCTTGCACTTAGTAACCCATTTTGTAGTATCCTAACAAGAGTCGCCAGGCTTGACCTGACATACTTCCAACGAGTGTCCCTCGGTGGTGCTGACATGCTGGATTACCAAATGCTTTTAACCGAGCAAGCTGATGGTGTGTTTACCGTCGCCTTCAACCGCCCCAAGGTGAACGCCTTCAGTCTGCAGATGGTGGACGAATTGCTTCATGCCCTCAGGTATGTTGAACGTGAGGATTCGATCCGCTGCCTGGTTCTCACTGGCTCTGGTGATTTCTTTAGCTCAGGCCACGATATGGCTGAAATCTCAGAAGCCACCGATACTGCTTCTATCCATCATCATCTGGAGAGTACCTACAACCGCATCGTAACGCGCATGCGCCGGTTGGAGAAACCCATTATTGGCGCTATCAACGGGCCCGCTGCGGGCGCCGGATTGGGGGTTGCTCTGGCGACCGATATCCGCTGGGCTGCAGAGAGCGCTCGCTTCATCTACGGTTTCACAGGCATTGGATTGACGGCTGACTCGGGTATTTCGCTCACCCTGCCTCTTCTAATTGGGTTGACCCGAGCGACGGAAATGGCCTTCACCAATCAACCTCTCAACGCTGAGCAAGCCCTTAACTTGGGGTTGGTGAGCCGGGTGCTACCGGACGAGGAACTTCTGGGTGCCGTAGCGGAAATGGCTGGACGTCTGGCTGCCGGCCCGACGCGCGCTCTTGGATTGACCAAACGGGCTTTCAACCATGCACTGCTGGCTGCGCTGGAAACCACCCTTGATTATGAGGCCCACCTCCAAGAGATTGCCCATCGCACGGCTGATCACAAAGAAGGAATCGCTGCTTTCCTGGAGAAGCGACCGCCGGACTTTCAGGGGATCTAGTCGTGTGAACCCTGACTGCTGTGCGGGAGCTTTGGCGGTCGCTCACCCGTAGGAGCGTGCTGACCGCCTGGTCGAACCCAAGGTTTCCTACATTGGATTTCTTAAACGATGACGAGTGGAGGAAATATGAAGAATATTCTCTCAATTTCGATTGGATCATCATCACGTGACCACATCACTGAAAAAGAGTTCCTGGGACAGGTCTGCCGCCTTGAACGCCGTGGCACGGATGGCGATTTCGATCGGGCTGTGGGGCTTTACGCTGAGCTCGATGGAATAGTGGATGCCTTCGGAGTTGGTGGAGCGGAATTTTATTTGGAGGTTGGGACTCGTCGCTACTACTTTCGTGACTGCAAACGTATTTCACGAGCTGTACAGAAGTCCAAGATTGGCGATGGCAACGGTGTCAAGGGGTTGCTCGCTAGACGAGCTCTGTCGGCTCTCGAAGAGCACCTTAACCAGGAGGGAAAAACGTTGAAGGGGCTTCCGGCGTTGAAGACCAATGCCGTGGACCGCTACCAAATGGCGGAGGCTTTAGTAGATGCCGGGTGCGACGTGACTTTTGGCGATTTTATGTTCGCCCTTGGGATGCCCATCGCCATTCATAGTCTTTCTGCCGTTCGATTGCTGGCAGCCATGATCCTTCCCTGGTTGACTCAACTCCCCTACATGTGGTTCTATCCGCTAGGGGAACAGCAGGATAAAGAGCCGGAACCCCGCTATACTCGCTACTATGACCAGGCGGTAATCCTGGCAGGTGATTTTATACAGATCCGGTCCCACATGCCGGATGATCTGAGCGGAAAGATCATTGTCACCAACACTACAACTGCGCGCAACGTAGAGGAGTTACAACGCCGTGGGCTTCACATGCTGGTGACGACCACACCCCGCATGGAAGGTCGCTCGTTTGGAACCAATGTGATGGAGGCTACATTATTAGCCCTGATGGACAAACCTCAAACCGAAGTGACCCAATCGGACTTTTTCGATTTGATTGAGCGTATTCCCCTCGAGCCAGAGATCGAGGTTCTGAACTAAACCGACACTTGCGAACCCTGGGTATTTTACGTTGACTACGAAGTAGGGGCGGTTTGAGCCGTCTCGTACCGGCGTGCCGCCGGTTTTTGCGGCACGCACGGTGAACCGCCCCTACTTGTTTTTCACCTGAGAGGAGGTTTTCTTATTCTGCAGGCTGACCAAGACGGCTGCGCTCCTCCTCGATTATGGAATCGTCCAACTTCTTATACAAAGGCGTGGGTTTCTCCAACACCTGGCCGGGTTCTATTTCGCTGGGCTCCCAACGGCCGCTGGCTTGGGAGGAGTCGTAGGTCAAAGCATCGTGCGACCGTTCCGTTTCTTCATAATTCGTAATGTGTTGCTCGCCGAAAAGCGGAATCTTATGGCCCAGGATGGTGTGCAAACGTTCGGCGGTAAAGGGTAGGAAGGGCGACAACAGGACTTTCAGTGAGTCGATCGCTCGTAGTGCAGTGTAGACCGTAGTAGCTGCGGATAGCTTATCTTGCTTGATCACGCTGAACCAGGGCGCCCGATCGAGATAGCCGTTGACCTCCCGGGCTAACCTCATCGCTTCTTGCAGCGCTGCGCGCAGCTTGACCCTCTCAAGGTTGTTGCCGATGGTTTCGAAGCCGCCCTCCACCTTGGCCAGTAATTCCCGATCGATTGGGCGTAGCTCTCCAGGTGAGGGAATGCGGCCATCCCAGTGCTTGTAGGTGAATGAGAGCACACGGTTGGCTAGATTGCCCCAAGTGCCTACTAATTCATCGTTGTTGCGGCGCACGAAATCGGTCCAGGAGAAATCGCTGTCGCGTGTCTCGGGCATCACGGCGGCCACGTAGTAGCGGATCGGATCCGGATCGTAGCGCTGCAGAATGTCAGGCAGCCACACTGCCCAATTACGGCTCTTGCTGAGCTGGGCTCCCTCGATGTTCATAAACTCGTTGGCTGGAACATCATAGGGAAGGTTCAATTGTAAGTTCTCATCATCAACGTAGATACGTTTCACCCCGAGTAGCTCCGCCTGCCATATCAGCGTGTGGAATGGGATGTTGTCCTTACCAATGAAGCAGTAACCTCTGGCTTCGGGGTTGTACCACCACTCCTTCCACGCCTCAGGTTGGCCGGTGTTGTGGGCCCACTCGACTGAGGCGGCGAAGTAGCCCATTACCGCTTCGATCCAGACATACAGGCGTTTGTCCTCCCAGCCCTCAACCGGAACCGGGATGCCCCATTTGATGTCCCTGGTTACTGAGCGTCCTTTCAATCCACCCTTGATGTAGTTGCGGGCGAAGTTGATCACGTTCGGTCGCCAATGATCGGCGTGCTCATCGAGGTAGGCCAGTAGTCGGTCGGTGAAGGCGGGTAGGTCGAGGAAAAAGTGCTCGGTCTCGCGTATCACCGGTCGGCTGCCGTCGGTTGCGCTGCGCGGCTCGATTAATTCCAACGCGTCGAGCAGATTGCCGCAGTTATCGCACTGGTCGCCACGTGCTTCGGTGAAGCCGCAAATGGGGCAGGTGCCCTCCACGTAGCGATCTGGGAGGAAGCGCTCCTCGCTCTCAGAATACAGTTGGC
>JAUVOZ010000170.1 GCA_030598885.1 Anaerolineae bacterium
ATCGCCTTCACCTACGCGCGGATGATCCTTTTGAAGTTTTCCCCGTGAATCTATAACCCCAGCAGCGACCATCTCGGCTGTAGCGTCGAGGATCCCCGATCCGCAAATACCGACTGCCGGCTGTGAGCCAATCGTTTGGACCCGAACCTCTTCCCCGAAGATCTGCACCCGCTCGATCGCTCCCGGTGCAGCACGCATACCATCATGTATATGTGCCCCTTCAAAGGCCGGACCCGAGGCGCAGGAGCAACTCAGCAACCTTCCACCCGTGGCCAAGCTGATTTCAGTGTTGGTGCCAATATCTAGGGCGAGAACTGTCCGCGCCGAATCCCACATGTCCGTCGCCAAGAGCATTGCGACGTGATCCGCGCCCACGTAGCCGGCAATATTAGGCGGCAGGTGGACATATGCCCCCGGCGCTAACATTAATCCGATTTGGGAAGCCGGAATATCCATCGGGTCAGCAACCGCCGGGACATAAGGCGCCTCTCCTAGCTGACGGACCGGTAAACCAGCGAATAAATGATGCATAGCAGTATTACCGACCACCACTGCTTCCACGACTTGCTCCGGTTCAGTCTCGGTCTGGTTACGGAGCTCAGCCAACATGTCATTGATCGCTTCAACTAACTTGACCTGCAGAAACTTTCCCCCTCCATCATGACCAATGGTATAAGCGATCCGGCTGATCACATCCTCTCCATAACTGATCTGTGGGTTCATCCTTCCGGTCTTGGCAAGCGTGTTCCCGTTCTGTAAATCCACCAAATATGCAGCTAATTTTGTGGTGCCAACATCGACTGCCAGGCCAAGCAGGCCGCACTCCAACGGCAAGCCGGCTATGATTTCATCCCCGCGCAGAACGAGGCGAGCTGTCCAATTCTGAGAGCGCAGAATATCCGAAAGATCTTCTAAGACCGGCAGCCCAATCACCGGGCAGGCGATACCCAGATCGTCGAGCGCCTGCTTCACCCGGCTGACATCCGACCGAAGGTCATCCAATGTTGGCGGGGCGATTTGTACGTCAAATGCGGTCACAATCGGATCCGGCTCGATCAAAATTTCCAAGCCTTCAATTTGCAGCCTCTGTGGTGCAGTAAGCGACTCAGGAGGGATGTCTATCTTCACGTCGCTCAGGGGGATCGCCTGACAGGCTAGGCGATAACCCCTTGCGAGATCCTCTGTTCCCAGCGCATCCTGCTCCTCCGAAGTTGGCGGTGAAAGCTCGCCACTAACCAACCGAACCCGGCAGTTAACGCAAGACCCTATCCCGCCACATAGCGAGACTAGCTGCACTCCAGCAGCCTGGGCAGCGGTAAGCAGGTTGTCGCCCAAGTCATTGTCGACGCGGCGACCTAAAGGCTCAAAATCAACTTGGATGCGCTTGGGGACAGAACTTGATTTCTTAGGCATAGTGGTCTTGGTAGCAGCAGGTTTCACGCATGTTGCAGTAGTCACAGGCGCGGCCGGTGCTGGTGAGATCGGCACCGAGGCCAAGCACCATGGAAATGGATTTGCGTGGGATCATCATACCAGAAGATGTCAGCTTAATGTCGATCTCACAGTCATTGAAGATATCGAAGATCTGCTTCTGGCCTTCCTCCACTGGCCAACCTACCATCCCCGGATTGAACGGGATCGTTCTCTCCATGCCCTCAGCGGCTGCCTGCTCCCCAAAGTAGTTGCAGGCATCAGCCGCCAGCGCTTCGACGGCGGCTGAACCAAGCCCGTCGAGGGCGAAGCCGTAGGATGGATCGGTGGTCATTACCTCGGAGATATGATTTTCTAACCCATCGCCAATCGTACAGAGGATGACAACTACCTGTTCCGCGAGTGCCAGATGTTGGGCGATCAACGGGCCGATCAGTGTAACCCCACCAGCCAGCACCAACCGTTCGTGTTGTAACCCTTGGACAGCCAGCTTCCGACATAGCACAAGGGGTTCGAGCAAAGACTGACCTTCTACCAATGCTCGCCGAGCGATCTCGACTATATGAGGGCTGCGTTCACGAACCGCTTTTGGATCAGCCCCTTGACCCATCAAGACATGATCGACGTTCAACGCCAAGTTCCAATCACGCAGGGTTTGCATACCTAAATTCGCCCTTTCTGCTTGCTACCATTCTCCAATTACTAAATTAATTTACAACACATATTTTACGCTAATATAGTCACCTTACAATGGAATGTCCTGCCCAGACCAATGACTTTTGACACATCTCTCTCCTCCGCATATAATATAGATTGGTTCCACAATTAGGATACGGTCAAAGATTAATAAAGGATATACTCTTTTAATAAATTCCGGGAAGGAGGTGGTGGAAAAAATATAAGAGAAACGATTCATACCAGAGAATCCCAATAGCGTAACAAAGGATTAAGGAGGAGAAATCCATGTCGCTAAAGAGACTCGCTTGGACAACTTTACTTCTAGCGACCATCGGAAGTATGGTCCTGACAGCCTGTGCACCGGCTACGGAGCCGCCGGCTGCACCCCCAGTCGAAGATACTGAAGCTCCGCCCCCTCCGACCGAGGCCCCACCCGCAGCCCTTAAGACCGTCACCATGACCTTCTTCGAGGAACCCGACACCTTGAATGCCGCGTACTCCGGTATGTGGTATTCAATGTTGGTGCGTAACATATTCAATCCCGGTCTGTGGCTCTCTGACAATAATTTAGAGCCCTCTCTCGAGATGGCCGCTGAGTTCCCCACCAAGGAAAACGGTCTCATCTCCGAGGACGGTCTGACCATCACTATCCCGTTGAATGAGGATGCTGAATGGTCGGACGGCGAGCCGGTGACCGCCGACGACTTCGTGTTCACCTACGAGATGATTTTGGACCCGGCGAACACTGTGCAGTCCACTTGGCCCTACTCAGATTATCTGGAGAGCGTCACCGCCCAGGACGACCATACGCTGGTCATCAAATTCAGCGAACCCTTCGCCCCTTGGGCCAGCACCTTATTTGGCTTCCTCATGCCCGAGCATGTTTTGAGGCCGGTCTTTGAGGCCGAGGGCACAATTGACGACGCGGAGTGGAACCGCGCGGGCGACGTAGCCAATGGCGCCTTCGTCGTCAGGGAATGGGTGGCGGCCAGCCACATTATCCTTGATGCCAACGGCAACTACTGGCGGGGCCGACCCACCATCGACGAGATCCACATCATTATCGTGCCCGACGACGAGGCCCAGATGGCCGCCATCAAGACCGGAGACACCGACATCGGCATCTTCCTCTCCTACGCCGACATCCCCACGATTGAAGCGTTGGAGGACGTTGATGTGATAACGGTGCTCTCTGGCTACAACGAGAGCTGGTTCTTCAACCTCAACACCGATGAGACCGCAGCCGAGAATGGCCACCCCGCGCTACAAGACGTGCGCGTGCGCCAGGCCATCGCTTATGCGGTGGACTTTGACGCCATCTGTGAGGAGTTGCTTTTTGGCGGAACCTACCCGCCCGCTACAATGTGGGAGGAGACGCCTTACAACTACCCAGGCGCTAATCTCTACGCGTATGATCCAGTTATGGCTAATTCACTTCTGGATGATGCCGGCTGGGTTGACAGTAATGATGATGGCACCCGCGACAAGGATGGCGTGGAGCTGATCCTCACCTATTCCACCACCGCCGGACGCGAGGTGCGGGAGCAAACCCAGGTTGTGGCTCAGCAATATCTGGCCGACGTGGGCATCGGGATCGAAATCGCTAACAACTCCTACGACACCATGTGGAACTCCTATGGTGATGGCGGACCGGTCGCCACCGGGAACTTTGACATCGCCGAATGGTCTGAAACCACCGATTTTCCCGATCCCAACACTTCGATATTTCTCTGCTCCGAGATCCCCTCGGACGACGAACCTGCTGGAGGGAACTGGTACGGTCTCTGCGATGATGACCTAGATGCCCTTTTCCAGGCCCAGGCACTCGAGATGGACCCGGATAAACGCATCGAGCAGTACCACGACATCGGCAAGATCATGAGCGATAATGTGTATTGGCTCGGTGTGTGGCACGACAACGACGTATGGACGATCAACGAGCGAACCAGTAACATCAAAATCTCTGGAGCAAATGCCTTC
>JAUVOZ010000037.1 GCA_030598885.1 Anaerolineae bacterium
ATATTATGCCAATGGTTCTGTGCCAACCCGAGTATATATTTGGGGGTGTGTAGAGGCGGATGGGTCGGGAAAATCACCCGACATCTTCGACTGGGGAAATCACCCGGCATCTTCGACCATCCGCCCCTACCTGGGATTAATCGAACCTCACCTACCCGCGGACAGCCTAGATGCCGTAGTGGTAGAGAAGTCGAAGCACGCCCTTCGACTTCAGGGCTGTCTAAGAAGGCTCGACGCGCAAATATTGTAGGGGCGGACCAGCGTGTCCGCCCATTGTGAACCATATTCGGGCTGACACATAGGTCAGCCCCTACATGAGGAATTTGTTGATCGCGGCTGTCCTTTTGGTACAACCCCTCGCGGTCGAAGCGCCATCATGGGTCGAATACTAATACACTGATAAGATTGCCTTGCAGACATGTCTATTGATGTTTGACAAAACCATTAGGAAGGAATCGATTATGGCAGAAGAAACCGAGATTAAGACCAGTACACTGACCGAGACGACGAACTTTATCGCCTGGAAAGCGGAGGAGCCAGATGGTGAGGTGACCTACCACCTTGAGTTGGGGACAGTAACGCTACACTTTTTTTTGGAGGAGTGGAAGGAGTTGCTCGAGCTCGTCCGATCAGTGAGTTAGAATCGCATTAAATAGGTCATGCCCATTAATCTGAAATGGATAAGAGCTGCCTTATGGGTAGGAGATGTGGGCCGGATGCCAGATAGCGATAATCGTCGAATTGCTAGAGAGCGAGGGTTGTTTGTGTTCATGATTACCTGATGCTATCATCCATTACATAAGGGAATATGTGGTGAGAGGATATGGCTCAGCATAGGGAGATACTCACCTGGGAGGAGGTCGATAGCTTGATCGATCACCTCATTCCGCAATTCAAGACAGAGTTCGACGCGATAGTGATTGTCACCCGAGGCGGTGTTGTCCCGGGTGGATTGCTGGCGGAAGCGTTAGATATTAAAGATGTGCTTACCGCATCGGTTGATTTTCCTTCTGAGGCGCGACAAAGGGAAGCCAAGTTGTTAGCTTGGCCACAATTTATCCAATTTCCAGAAGATGCACAGCTCTCAGAAAGGCGCTTGCTGGTAGTCGATGATGTTTGGGGATCGGGCAGAACCATCAAGGCCGTAAAAAATCGGGTGGCAGCAGCCGGTGGTTTCCCCTTGACTTGTGTACTCCACTACAATCCACACCGAAGTCTTTTTGGTCCAGCTGAGCCAGACTACTATGCCGCCATCACCGATGCTTACATCATTTACCCTTGGGAAGTGGATCGAGGGTCGGACAAAGTATTGTTGGATGAACCAGATTAAGACTCGATAGCTGCAAGTGCAACCTCAATGAGAACGCTGAAGCGAGCCAGGTTTGACAACCGAATGGGCCACGAGTATAATGAACCTACGTACGCAGGCGTCCTTCTGGATGGCTGCGGTGGGAAGTAGAGGAGTAAGCTAAAGAGGGTATCCGGTCATAATGAGTGGCTTCAGGTGGAGGGGATGGTCTGGCCGGCCTATTTACTTGCTGGCCAGGTTTTTCGTTTGCCGAGGAAAGGGCTGAGTGGTCGACGCGCAAGAAAACCTTGAGTCTCTGCTTTCGCAGGAGTATCAAGTAACAGAGCCCCAACGGGGAGATCTGTTGCGTGGGACTGTCCTCTCAATTGATGCGAAAGGGGTAATAGTTGACCTGGGGTTGAAACGCGATGGTGTGGTTCCGGATGCAGATCTGGAGATTTTACCCCCGGAAGAAGCTAATATTCAAGTTGGAAACGAAGTGGCGGTCATGGTCGTTGATCCCGTTGATCGCGACGGAAATCTTATAGTATCTATCGCCCAAGCACGGGAGAGCGAGGATTGGCTGAAAGCTCATCGCCTCTTGGAAAGCGACGCTATTATTGAAGGCGAGCCAAGTGAGTATAACCGTGGCGGTCTGATTGTGCCCTTTGGGCGACTGCGCGGTTTCATCCCCGCATCCCACCTGAGCGATCTCCCTCGTGGCCTCGATGAATCTAGTCGGGCGAACCACTTGCAGAAATTAGTAGGTCGTAAGATCCCTTACAAGGTGATTGAGGTTGACCCGCAGCGCAGACGATTGGTGCTTTCGGAACGCAAAGCTGTCCGCCAATGGCGTCAAGAACGCAAGTCGGAAATGATCCGGCAGCTTAAAGAGGGGGAGGTCCGCAAGGGAGTAGTTACCAGTTTACGTGAATTTGGGGCCTTTGTGGATATCGGCGGTGCTGATGGGCTGATACACATCTCGGAACTTTCTTGGAGCAGGGTGGATAACCCGGGACAAATCTTAACCATCGGCCAAGAGGTTGAGACCCAGGTGATACGTCTGGAATATCAATCTAACCGTATTGGTTTGAGCCTGAAACGACTTCAGCCGAATCCATGGCAAAAGGCGACTGGCCGTTTCGAAGAGGGGCAAGTTGTAGAGGGTAAAGTCTCTCATCTCACTGCGGCTGGAGTTTATGTTCAAATGGAGGACGGTCCGGAGGGACTGCTGCGACCACCCGATGGCCCAGGTTCACTCGTCCCGGGCATGATAGTACAGGTTCGAGTGCTATCGTTCGATCCGGAACGGGAAAGGCTGGATTTTGAGCTAGCCGAAGATGGTCAAGAACCATCACAATCGGAATGATAAGAAGGATCTTAAATAGAAGGAGGTGAAAATCAGTGACAACTGTTATCCTTCGACCGAATGAATCGCAAGAGGCATTGCTTAGGCGTTTTCGAAAGAAGGTTGCCAAGAGTGGGATTCTGAGCACGGTACGCCGTAAACGCTGGTTTGTATCGAAGAGTGAACTTCGCCGGATCCAGCGAAAAAAGGCTATCCGTCGACTCAAGCGACGACAGCGTAAATATGCTGCCCGATACCGCGACTAGCTCGATTGGGGAGCTGTTAGGGTGCTAGAGGATAGCACCCATCCGAGGTTTATATGGCGAAAAAAGAAGAGAAGATCGAACTCGAAGGGACTATCATTGAGGCATTGCCAGCCACTCAATTTCGCGTCAAGCTTGATAATGACCATGAAGTGTTGGCTTACCTATCGGGGAAAATGCGTAAATATTACATACGCATTTTGTTAGGCGATCGAGTTCGAGTGGAAGTCTCTCCCTACGATCTTACCCGTGGTCGAATCGTGTATCGATATAAGAAGCGAGTCCCCAGCGCTGGGGAATAGGGCTTTGGTGCCCTTTCCGAATTCATTCAAAACATCCTCGCTGCCCTTCATTCTTGGAGGGCAGTGCGCGTCAAGCATCTTTGATGCCCTTATAAGCGCCATTGTCATTGGTTTTTGAGTACAAGTGCGCGCCAATCATCTTCTACCCGGGTCTCAACCAGTTGTAAATCGTGCACATCGCTTGTAGCAAGTAGGGGTTTAACCTGCTGATCCAAGATTCCAGATAGGATAAGGATTCCACCGACGGCAACAACACGGGTCAACCCGGTGGAGATCATCTCCTCGAGTGTGGATGCCAGGATATTGGCCAGTAACAGGTCAGCGGTAGGGGTGAATTGCTTACCTTCGGCCAGTATTTCCAACAAAGAACCGACCTTCACTTGGATTATTTCCGACAATTCATTACGACTCACGTTCCTGCGGGCAACCTGCACGGCCTGGGGATCGATATCCCAGGCATATACCTGGCTAGCACCCAGACGGGCAGCGGCTATGCTCAGGATCCCTGAGCCGCAGCCCAGATCGATGACTCTTTGACCTGGGCGGAGATAATCTTCAAGCGCAGTGAGGCAAAGACGAGTGGTGGGGTGTGTGCCGGTACCAAACGCCATATCAGGGTTAAGGATCACTGGCAGCCGATCGCCAACCGGAGCTTGAGACCAGGTCGGAAGAATCAACAACCGACGCCCTACCCGGACCGGATGGTGATGTTCCTTCCAGGCATGTTTCCAATCTTCTTCTGGCAACAAGCGGTAGCATGGTTCAGGCAGGGACTGAATTTGCCCCAGATGCCACAATCCTTCTTCGAGGCGCTGCTGTTGAGCTTGAAGGTGTTCGTCTACTGGCAGATAGGCGCGCACCCCCACTGGGCTGATTGGATGTCCTTCGGCATCGTCGTCTTCAATCTGGTTCGACTCGAGAGCTACACCTCCCGAAGCAAATCGTGCCAATAGATCGGCGATCGCCTCAGCGAGCTCGCCGTCAACGGTGAAGGAAACCTCAAGCCATTTCAATCGATTAGGCTTCCGAACATGTCTTTAATCGTATCGAGAAAACCGCGCTCTTGGGGGCGGACCTCGGTCCCTAGCGTTTCAGCAAGTTGCTCGAGCAATATCCGCTGTTCTGCGGTAGGTGAAGTAGGGATTTCAACCGAGATGAGGACTAGCTGGTCGCCGCGCCCGTTGCGTCTTAGGTATGGTACGCCCATGCCCTTCAATCTCAATACCTTCCCCGGTTGCGTGCCAGCGGGGATGGTTAGCATTTCATCCCCTTCGAGAGTGGGAACTGCTACCTGAGCTCCGAGTGTCGCCTGAGCGATATTAATCGCCAGATCGAGCAGAATGTCTTGATTGCGCCGGCGGAAGTATCGGTGAGGTTTGACCCGTATGACAACGTACAGGTCTCCATGGGGGCCATTATTGACTCCTGGTTCACCTTCACCAGAGATCCGGATCTGGGTGCCCTCATCTACCCCGGCTGGGATGGTGATCGTCTTTTGTATGTTGATCCGTTCGAGTCCTCGACCCCGACAATTATGGCAGGGAGTAGAAATGGTCTCGCCTACACCGCCACATGTCGGACAGGTTCTAACCATTGTTCCAAAGAAGGTGGCCTGTTTGACTTGACCGGTACCATTGCAGTTCTGGCAACGTACAGGGGAGGTGCCTGGTTCAGAACCCCCTCCATTACATCGGGTACAAATCTCCTGCCGGTTGAACTCGATTTCCTTTTCGGCGCCGAAAACAGCTTCTCCGAAGGTGAGAGACAGATCATAACGCAGGTTTGCACCCCGGCGCGGAGCCCGTCTGCGCCGGGGACCACCCATACCGAAACCAAAGAACTGCTCGAAGATGTCGCCGAGCCCGAAGTCGGAATCAAATTGCATCCCCTCCAGGCCAGCATGACCGAAGCGGTCGTAAGCCGCCCGACGTTCTTCATCGGAGAGTACAGCATAAGCTTCATTGATTTCTTTAAAGCGACCTTCGGCTTCCGGTTGGTTGTTGATATCCGGATGGTACTTTTTCGCCAACCTCCGATAGGCTTGGCGGATGGAATCGGGGGATGCGTCGCGGTCTACTTCTAGGACTTGGTAATAATCGCGTTTATCGGCCATTGGGAGAGGAAACGGTGAAGGCGCTTCAACACGCCTTCACCGGCTGTTGTATCCAGGGATCAGTTATCTTTGATTTCACCCTCGACAATATCATCGTCAGGAGGTTGGTTCTTACTGCCGGAGGTTGCCCCTCCCAACGAGTCTGTGGTCTGCTTATGTATTTTTGTCCCAAGCTGCTGGATTCCTTCGAGCAGGTTGTTGGTTGAACTCTTTAGTGTCTCGAGGTCATCGCCTTCCATTGCCAGGCGCGCGGCTTGGACTTTGGTCTGAACAGCCGACCGCATTTCCGCTGGGACCTTGTCGCCGGTTTCGCGAAGGGCTTTTTCGGCAGCGTAGATGGCGTTGTCGGCAGAGTTGATGGCTTCAGCAAGTTTACGTCTTTGGCGATCCTGCTCGGCGTACTTTTCAGCATCCTTGCGCATCCGGTCTACCTCATCTTCATCCAAACCAGAGGAGGCAGTGACCGTGATGTGTTGGCTGTGCCCAGTGGCTTTATCTGTGGCATTTACTTTGAGGATGCCGTCGGCGTCGATGTCGAAAGTCACCTCGACCTGAGGGGTACCACGCGGCGCTGGAGGGATACCATCCAGGGAGAACTTTCCGAGGGACTTGTTGTCAGCCGCCATGGGACGCTCACCTTGAACGACGTGGATTTCGACTTCAGATTGGCTGTCAGAGGCGGTCGAGAAGACCTGGCTCTTACGGGTAGGAATGGTTGTGTTGCGCTCAATCAGGGAGGTGGCAACCCCTCCTAAGGTCTCGATCGATAGGGTCAGCGGGGTGACATCTAGCAGAAGGATGTCTTTGACCTCGCCGCCCAGCACGCCGGCTTGAATGGCCGCCCCGATGGCTACAACCTCATCGGGGTTGACACCTTTATGCGGTTCTTTACCGAAGATCTTGCGTACAGACTCTCTGACCGCTGGCATACGGGTCATACCCCCAACCAGGATAACCTGATCAATGTCACTGGCTTCTAGCCCGGCGTCTTGAAGTGCCTGTTCGCAGGGTTTGGTAGAGCGCTCAATCAGGTCCTCGGTTAACTGTTCGAGTTTCGCCCGTGAGATGGATACATTCAAGTGCTTCGGTCCACTGGCGTCAGCGGTGATAAACGGTAGATTAATCTCGGTTTGGGTTACTGTTGAGAGCTCAATTTTGGCTTTCTCAGCGGCTTCTTTCAAGCGTTGTAGAGCCTGCCGGTCGGCGCGCAGATCGATACCCTCTTCCCGATGGAAATCATCGGCTACCCAACCGATAATGCGTTGGTCGAAGTCATCGCCGCCGAGAAATGTGTCACCGTTGGTGGCTTTGACCTCAAATACACCGTCGCCCACATCGAGGATTGAGATGTCGAAGGTGCCACCGCCCAAGTCGTAAACGGCGATGGTTTCCTCGGCCTTTCTATCCAGGCCGTACGCCAGGGAGGAAGCGGTTGGCTCGTTAATAATGCGCAGCACTTCCAGACCGGCAATCTTCCCGGCGTCCTTGGTGGCGTTTCGTTGGGTGTCGTTGAAGTAGGCTGGAACAGTAATCACCGCCTGGGTGATACTCTGACCGGTATAGGCTTCGGCGTCGGCTTTAATCTTGGCCAAGATCATGGCTGAGATCTCTGGTGGGGAATATTCCTTCCCGCCCATATGGACGCGCAGATCACCATTGGGCGCTGCACTGACATTGTAGGGAATCATGTCAAGAGCCCGTTCTGCTACGGGATCGGAATGTTTGCGCCCCATGAAGCGTTTTATTGAAAAGATGGTGTTTTCTGGATTGATAATCGCCTGCCGCCGGGCTACCTGACCGACCACGCGCTCATTCGTTTGGGGGTTCAACGCGACAACGGAGGGTATGAGCCGACCTCCCTCTGAAGAGGGGATTACCGTGGGCTCGCCACCTTCCATGATGGCGACAACTGAGTTGGTTGTACCCAGGTCGATGCCAATGATTCTTCCCATGTTGAGCGCCTCCTACTTGGCCACACGTACCATCGCCGGGCGAAGTACACGGTCGCCCAGTTTATACCCCCGTTGAACAACTTCGATCACCTGTCCATCTTGATGATCGTCATTCTCTTCGTAGCTGATAGCTTCGTGGAAGTTGGGATCGAAGGTTATACCGTCAGCCGCGATTGGTTCGATCCCCTCTGATTCGAGTATAGCTGTTAGCTTGATGTAAATTAATTTAATTCCCTCTGCCCAGGCATTACTTCCACTTTCCATCGGTTGATCTCTCAATGCCCGTTCAAGGTCATCGATGATATCGAGATAATGGGTTAAGATCTTCCCGGTAACCTGTGCATGTATTTCTTCTTTTTCACGCTCAGTGCGTTTTTTGTAGTTGGCGAATTCAGCTCGCGAGCGTTGCCATCCGTCAAGGTACTCGTCCGCTTGGGCACGTAGCGCCTCGATTTCGGCTTGGAAGTCCTCAACCGTCATCGCGTCAGATGGGATTTGCTCTGAGGGTTCTTCCGATACCTCTTGGTCAAGCTTGGCTTGTTCTGTGGATGGAAGTTCTTGCTCTTCCACCTGAGGTTTTTCGTCCTTGGATTTTTTCTTGCGCTTTGTCACCGGCTCTCCCTATTCATGCCCCATTATCAAGATTGGGGAAGTCGCATTAATACGATTATATCTATTATCGCAGGAGATCGCTGGTCTCTTATTATTGGAAGCACAAATTGCATATACGTTCCACAGCTTATCCAGCAAAGGTCTCTATCACCAGGTCACTTAATAAGCCGGCTACGTATCGTACAGTTGAAATTGTACGACCATAAGCCATGCGCGTCGGGCCAAGTACGCCCAGAGCGCCGGTGGCATAGCCGGGTGCGCCATAGCGGGTCAGGACCATCGAGCAGTCTTTCAATTCTTCCCAGGCTCCTTCACCAGCGATGACCACCTGGATACCACCGACGGTTGGACTGAGCACTTTAGCTAGCACCTCTTCCAAGAAACTGCGTTCTTCGAACACCCTCAACGCGTGGCGTGCAGACGGAGAGTCAGCGAACTCGGGTTGCGACAGGACATTTGACAAGCCGTCGCGGTAGATATCTCCGGTCCATAAGGCATCGGCATGCGCCATGACATCGGCCACCAGGCGGGTAACCTCCTGGGCAAGGGTGGGGAAGCGTTCTGCTTGGAGAGTGACTTCGTTTGTATCCTTGCCTATACAGACATTTGTGATCTGAGTTGCCACCTCGGCCAAGTGGGTCTGGTCGATCACCTCAGCCAGAGTCAGCACCTGTTGGCGAACATCACCACCCTGAAGGACCAAGACAAGTAGAACTTGACGACCTTGGGTCGATATCAACTCCAGATGTTTAAAAATAGCCCGTTCGGGACGGGGGGTAGTGGCTAGAGATGCGACCCGTGAGTGTTGGGCGAGAACGGAAGCCGCCAATTGCACCCATTCATCAATGTCAGCGGTTGCTTGGTGAAATTGGTGGCTTATGAGGCGTTTCTCCGCCAGTGGTAAATCAGCCTCTCCGAGGAGGCGTCGGACGAAGTAGCGGTAACCTGACTCGGTTGGTACGCGACCGGCAGATGTGTGGGGTTGGCGCAGCATCCCGGCCTCGGTCAGTGTCGTCATCTCATTTCGGACGGTAGCCGAACTAACTCCAAGACTATACTTGTCCACCAACCGTTTCGACCCGACCGGCCTGGTAGTATCTACATATTCGTGTAAGATCAGCGCCAGAATAGTATCCTGGCGTTCAGTAAGTGGTTTCACCCACACCTCTTGGAACTTTAGCACTCTCGCATCGAGAGTGCTAAATATATGACGAGTCATAATACCATGGGCATATGACGGCGTCAAGCAGGACCATGGGTTGACAAATTCCGACACCATCGGTAGTATCTCGGCCAAGATTAACTCAGCTTAAAGCATGGAGGTGTGATGGTAGCTATTAATCGTGTCAGCGACGATACTTTTATGACTGAGGTGCTGAAAGCGAATCAACCGGTACTGGTTGATTTTGGGGCTGAATGGTGTCATCCCTGCAAGCAAATGGATCCGATTGTGGAGGAACTGGCTGAAGAATGGGATGGTCGGGTCAAGGTTTACAAGTTGGACATCGACACCAACCTCAACACTACCATGAGTCTTGGCATCATGGGGGTCCCGACGTTGATCCTTTTCATCGATGGTGAACCGGTTGAACGCCTAACGGGTTTTATTCCCAAGAACCGAATTATTGATAAGCTAAGCCCCTATTTGGGTTGATAAAAAAATCTTGTGACTACTCAGCCTACCCTCCCGCAGGTTATGACTGAGAGCATTTATTGGTTTGAATATTCAGTCGAGACGCGATTGTATGTTAAAACAACATCTAAACCTACAGCAGGGTGAGTAGGCGCTGACACGACGGCCCAGAGAGCGGGGGTGGATGATTAACGCATTCCTCGATCCCATTCGAGAACTACGGGAGCGTTATTTGACCATGCCTTCTATGGTGGAGGACATCTTAGTCGCTGGGACGAAGCGTATGCCTGATGAAGCGAGCGAGACCATGGCACTGGTGCGGGAGGTGATGGGGATGTATAGCCTGCCCGGTTAGTGTTTGAACATTTGTGTCCCGCTCTCGCATCACGATCAACATTATGCGGGTTTTCATTTTGAACCAGCAGTGGTAAGCGGGCTAGTGTATAATCGCGGCGACCATACTTCTCGACACTTGGATAACAAAGATGACCGGCAGGAAATTACGAGTATTGATAGCCAAACCAGGGCTTGATGGTCACGATCGCGGGGCTAAAATTGTCGCCAGGGCACTACGCGATGCGGGGATGGAAGTGATCTACACTGGGTTGCGTCAAACGCCGGAGATGATCGCCGAGGCGGCTTTGCAGGAGGATGTCGACGTTGTTGGGCTATCAATTCTATCGGGTGCTCATATGACGCTTTTGCCCCGGGTACTGGAGTTGCTACGCCAGCAAGGACAACATGACGTCCAGGTGATGGTTGGTGGGATCATCCCCGACGAGGATGTTCCACGCTTGAAAGAGATGGGGGTAACCGCGATTTTTGGGCCTGGAACCAACACCCAAATCATTGTCCAAGCTTTTATCGAAGCGGTCGGCACGAGCCTGGCTCGAGGCTGAAGGCAAATAAACGATGAGCCTCGCTGCTAAGGTCATGGCTGGTGATCGCCTGGCATTAGCCCGCCTCCTTACACAGATCGAAAACGAGGAACTGGTAGGTCTGGACTGCCTGTCCGACTTGTATCCGCATACAGGTAGGGCACATTTAGTGGGTGTGACCGGTGCACCGGGTACGGGAAAGTCGACATTGGTGAACCGGCTCGTGCTACACATGCGTTCGGTAGCAGATGGGAAGGAAGCCGAGCCGGCAACGGTTGCAGTCGTGGCAGTCGATCCCAGCAGTCCGTTTAGTGGTGGTGCTATCCTCGGCGATCGCATTCGAATGCGTGATCTGGCGGGTGATCCAGGGGTATTCATCCGCAGCATGGCCAGTCGGGGAGCGTTGGGTGGTTTGGCCAGGGCTACCGCGGGTATGGTTCAGGCGCTAGACGCAGTTGGCTTTGATATCATCCTGATCGAAACCGTAGGGGCGGGCCAGGCCGAGGTCGATATCGCTCGTACAGCTCACACGACGGTTGTCGTCAGCGCTCCCAGCATGGGGGATGAGATACAAGCGATCAAAGCCGGTATCCTGGAGATCGCTGATATCTTAGTGGTCAACAAGGCAGATATTCCTGGCGCGGATAATACCTTGCGTTTTTTACGGGCGACATTGCAGATGGCTCGCCCTATGCGGTATGGGCGAGGCGACCATATTCGAGACCAGATGGAAGCGGATGGGGTGATGTGGGAGCCATCAGTGCTGGCTACGGTAGCCACACAGGGAGATGGGATCGAGAGTTTGTCGCAGGAGATTGCCCGCCATCGCGCTCACTTGCGTGCCTCCGGGGAATGGGCAGTTCGTGAGGGGGAAAGAATTCGATCAGAGATGGAACTCCTTTTGCGAGAGCATCTTACCGCCCAATTTATGACTCGCCAGCCAGATGGACGTTTTGAGGAAGCCTTGGAGCGAGTGATTGCTCGGAAACTGTCTCCACGTCAGGCGATCGCATCGTTGTTGGAAGGGGAAGGGTAGTGATCTGCGGAGGTAAAGTGAGTCTACAGGCCGATATGAGGATACGATTATCATGAGCATCCTATATTATGAGTGGCGTGCAAAATCGGAAGGTGAGGAATAAGATGGGGAAGATGTTTGGCTACGGCGACATCAAACTTTTTTCCGGTAGCGCCAGCCAAGAGCTGGCTCAGGAGATTGGTGATTATCTGGGTTTACCACTGGAGAGCTACGACCTGATTGAGTTCCCGAATGAAAACCTTTTTGTGAGGTTACATGGCAGCGTTCGGGGACAGGATGTGTACATCGTGCAATCAATGAATCCTCCAGTACACCGGAACATCATGGAACTCCTGATTACCATTGATTGCTTGAAGCGTGATTCTGCCGGGCGAATCACTGCTGTTTTTCCCTACATGGCTTACGCTCGATCGGACAAAAAGGACCAACCCCGGGTACCGATTTCCGCCCGACTCGTGGCGGATATGATCGAAATCGCCGGGACAAATCGCTACATGACCATCGACCTCCATGCCGGTCAAATCCAGGGTTTCTTCTCCATCCCCGGTGACGTCCTGACCGCCTTTCATATCCTAAGCGACTATTTCCTGGAGAAGAAGCTGGAGGATGTAGTCGTGGCCACCGCTGATCTGGGTTTCGCCAAGAAAGGACGCAATTTCGCCGCTAAACTTGGAGTTCCGCTGGCTTTCGTGGAAAAACGTCGGGTCGAGAACATGCGCGCTCGGGCGACTACTGTGATTGGTGATGTGTCCGGGAAAGATGTGATCTTGGTGGATGACGAGGTGCTCACTGGAGGCTCAATGAGTGAAGCGGTACAGATTGTCAAGGATCATGGTGCTCGGGATGTGTACCTTTCGTTCACCCATCCATTACTTGTCCAATCAGCAGTCGAAGACCTGGCGAAGTTGCCGATCAAAGAGATCGTGACTACTAATACTGTTCTCATCCCACCAGAAAAACGTTTACCGAACATGACCATACTCTCAGTAGCAACTCTATTGGGAGAAGTGATACTGCGGGCGCATGAGGGGCGATCAGTCGGCGAATTGTTCAACGAGTGATTTGAGGATCATAGGATCTTGAGGTTATCAGCTCCAGTTTGCCAAGTGGAGGGGTTGAAGTCTGATTTGCCGCTGAAGTTGTAATCAATCCCCTCAGTTGTTCCCAGCTGAAGTCTATCAGTCCCTCGCTCTACTCCACCAGATCAAAATGACCTCGTTACCAATCAAACCATAGTTATTATTGAAAACTGTTATGGTTGTCGTATTGGTTTATATTCCTCCTGATCGTGCCAGCGTATAATTTGGGTTACTGTCCTCAGAACCGTCGGGCAACTTGGAGTCGGTCTTTTAATATGGAGTAGTCAATGGTTGAGCGGGAAGCGAACAAGACGCTTTCAAGTCATTTGTCTCGAGTGCAGCATGTAATCAGGGAAACGCATCGGGTGTTTATCGATCACGAGTGCGCTTTGCGTGCAGCTGGGCTGGCTTATCATCTGTTGATTTCTCTATTTCCACTGCTTCTGTTTCTCATCTTCCTCGGTAGCCGTTTGCTGAGCTTACAGGGCATTCGGCGATCGCTGGATAGCTATCTTGAGGAGGTGCTGCCAGCTATCGCAGGCAACGTGGGGGTGATAATCGATCAGACGTTGCGCGTTAGAGGCACAATTGAGGTGATTGGTGGCGTGCTTTTATTGTGGTCAGCCTCCGCGGTCTTCATTTCACTTTCATCGACGCTTAATGTGATCTGGGGAGCTTCACCTCGTTCGTTCTGGCGCCGTCGTGTGTTGGCCATCTTAACCGTCTTGATAATAGGTTCCCTGTTCATCGTTTCCGTATGGTTGGGTGCTCTTATTCCTTGGTCATGGTCCGGAACGAATTCCGCTTTATGGCGCTGGTTGCGTCTCGGGATGGACTTGGGGGTGACAGTGCTCCTGCTTGGGTTGCTATATCGGATATTACCAAATCGGTGGGTGGCTTGGCGGGCAGCTTTTTTGGGGGCTTCCCTTGCCGGGTTATTGTGGCAAATTGCTAAAGGCATATTTGCTTGGTTCATAACCTCAGGTTTAAATAACTACGGTTTGGTATATGGGTCATTGGCTTCTATAGTAAGCTTGCTGCTTTGGATTTACCTTTCCGGGGTGATTGTGTATGTGGGAGCTGCTTTCGGCTCGGTGCTGGAGGGGCAAGTACAGGCGTCAGGCGAAAGGCGGAATGAGTATAGGACGGGTATGAATTTGCGGTAGGGTGGTTGCTTAGCCGGCATGAAG
>JAUVOZ010000094.1 GCA_030598885.1 Anaerolineae bacterium
GATAATTGTGAAAAGGACCAGCAGGATTAAGGGTAAGATGAGCGCGAACTCAACCAATCCCTGCCCCCTCCAACGATGACGTTTTGGTTTAAATTTAATCATACTGCCTTCTCCAAGAAATTAAAGGAAATAATAGGATCAGCCCCATTTAGGCTTTCCTCGATACACGTAGTCTATCGGTGTTAATACTCTTCATTCCTTACAATCTCCTTACAGACCCATTTTCAAGACCGGTACTAGAGTCACCTAACTAATGTGAATATTCTCAAGTCCTTCAAACCGCTTCAGCTTTCGGCTATGGTGGTTCGCAATCAACCGGTAGGACTTTCATGCTGTTCGGCTAATGGTTTCGACAAACTCACCCTGAAGCTCACCCAGAAACCCGGTCGCTTGAAAATCTCGTCGGGGGTCACCCTTCGGCGGAGCCTGTCCCTTCGACTACGCTCAGGACGAAGCCTGAGTAAAATCGAAGGGCTCAGGACAGGCAGACCCCCGACGAGCAAGAATTGGCATCAACTACCTAGAAAATAAGCGTCAATGGGCAAGAAAGACCAAGTGTATGGAATGTCATTCTGAGCGACTCCTTCGACATCTCATGCTAAAAATGGCAGACACCTCCGCAAGAGAAAACGGAGCTTGATAAGAACCTATAAGTTGTACATGGATCAAATGATTGGTGTCAGATAGCAATCAGATTTACTGGCATTTCGGATGACGTGGTTAAAGCTCCAGGCGATATCCATATCCCCGAACAGTTACCAGCCGGGTTGGTTGCGTTGGATCGATCTCGATCTTCTGCCTCAACAACCAGATGTAACGGCGTAATGCGCTGCCACCTCCTCTACGGTACTCCCCCCACACATCGGTGATCAGGTCATCCTGTGAAACCGCTTCTCCAGCCCGTTGAGCTAGCGCTGCGAGCAGGCGAAACTCGGTCGGCGTCAGATTGAGCAGACCTCCCTCCTGACATACCTCACGCTTGCCCATATCGACAGTAAGGGCACCTATTCGATAAAAGGCTTTCTCCCCCGCTCGTTGCGACGCAGTACGTGACAGGATGGCTCTCATCCGGGCGGCGAGTTCCTCTAAGCTGAAGGGTTTAGTGATGTAGTCATCGACCCCTAATTTAAAACCTCGCAGCTTTTCGGCCTCAGAGGTCTTCGCCGTAAGCATAATGATCGGTGTATCTGACAGTTCACGGACGCGGGCACATACTTCCCAACCATCCATCCCTGGCATCATCACATCCAGAAGGACCAGGTCGGGCCGCTCTTGGTAGAAGGCTCGTAGACCTTTCGGGCCGCGGTTGGCAGTGACCACCTTATAGCCCTCACGCTGAAGATACTCCTCGAGAAAACGCAACAAAGTCAAATCGTCATCTACTACCAAAACACAGATCGGCACGGCTTCCCTCCAAGGGTGTTCACCCAGCTGTTGGAGTTTACCCTGAGCGTTTCTCATAAGCACCTCAGCAGAACCTGCCACAGCTTGCTGAAGATCTCAGGATTAGCTCATACGAGGTAAGTCGAAGGGCTCAGGATGCAATATCCATTACTTGTGGCTCTCCTTTTTAAAAACTATGTAATATATAAATTTTATCTCTGACTACACTAAAAAACCAAGCGCGAGAAAGAGAACGGTTCGTTAGCTGGCATGTCTCAGCCAGAATACCAGTCGGGCTCCGCCGCTCGGATCCTGCTCGATTCGGATCCCTCCCTCCATTGCCTCCAATAAGCGCTGGACCATAGGCAAGCCCAACCCATAGCCATATACCTCGCGCGAATCGCTAGTGTCTACCCTATGAAACAACTCGAATACCCGTTCACGCTCCTCAGGGGAGATCCCGGGTCCAGCGTCACTAACGGCGATATAAACGTTAGCGCTCTCCACCCACCCCTTCACCCAGATCTCCCCTTCTGGGGCATACTTGAGTGCATTATCTAACAGATGGAAGAAGACACTCTCCAACACTTGATCATCAGCCATCGCTTCAGGCAGATCATGCGGGAGATCAAGTCTTAGCCTATTTCCACCATGGTCTTCCAAAAACTTACTGCAGACTTTCCGAGCGATGCTTTCGACATGTACCGGGTGAGGTTGGAGAGGGAAACGACCTGCTTCCAGAGCTGACAAATCAAGAATAGTACCAACGAACTGAGCCAAACGTCGTGTCTCAGCCTCAACCAAGGCGAGAGATTCGCGCACGGAGGTTGTAAGCCCGGCGTCGCTGTTCAAAATAAGCTCGACGCCACTACGTATGTTAGTGAGCGGCGCGCGCAATTCATGTGACACCAAGGCGACAAACTCTGTCTTCATACGATCAAGCACCGTCACCTCTTCTAACAGGGTCCCTAATTCAGCCACCGCAGCTTCTAGCTCGCTGGTGCGTGCTTCCACCTTCTCTTCCAATGCAGTATTGAGCTCTTCCAGTTCGCCACGCGCCTCAGCCACTTCATCGAGTGCTTTACGTAATGCAACTTCTCTTTCTCGGATGAAAGTTAGATCATGGGCAGTGACCGCGATCATCGCCCGGGCCTGCCGTACGTCATCTACCGGCATAAGAGAAAGCAACACCGGGAATGTGCCTCCATCGTCGCGCCTGAATGTAGCCTCTCCCGTCCAGCCATCTTCCAGCGCCTGGATGAGAATTTTATCCACCCCACTCTCAACGATTATAAAGTCCACCAGATTGCTAGTCTTATCCCCCCCGACTGCTGAGCCCAAGACACGATTGAGAGCTGGATTGGCAAACCAAACCTGGCCATCCGCATGGCAAATGAACGCAATATCAGCCGATGCGTTGACCAACGCCGCAAATTGACGCATTTCAAACTGGCCGACGATGATACCCTGACGAGCAACCAGCAGCAGGCTCAATGCCCCGGCAGCAGCTACTGCGATCCAATTCACCTCCCCCGATAACCACCAATCAATAACAGTAAACCCAACAACGGCGTAAGTAAAAGCGATCGATAGGAGCGGTTCCAATCTGGCTGATACAAGCTGACCGGTTGCCCTCAATAAACCTTTCTTCGAACTCGTTTTAGGCAATATGAAATTACGCGAGGTAAGAATGATCAGAGCGCTGCTCACCATCCAACCCACCTCAACCAACCCCGCCGAAGTTCTCTCCGCTTGAAGGATCCGATATCCATCTCCCAAATCCCCGACCGTAAGCGCCACCACAGCCAACCCTAATAACCTAAAAGCTGTCCGCTGCTTGGGGTGCGGTTCAAGCAACGTAATTCGCAATATGAATATAAGGAGCACCATATCAAAGATCGGGGAGACCGCGGCCCAGAAAATCTGGATTGGTTCGCCCATCCCAACATCAAGGACCGGTTGAATGAGAATCAACCACGCAAGAGCGAACACCGCCAGACCAAGAATAATTTGATCGAGCAAGTCACGAAAACGCCCAAATCGCTCGGGGGGAGAAGCAGGATACGTCACTAGCGCTGCCAGAGCTGCCAGGTAACCAGCGAGATTAAGCAAATCCCCTGCCGATGGTAGATGCAGGGGAGCGCCGGTCAGCACCCAAGATACAACTTGAAGAGCATCGGCAGAGGCCCAGAGGGTGAGTGACACACCAAAGTAACGCCAAGAACGCCTACCCTCAGGCGGATCGGAAACTTTAGCGTAGGCGAGAGTCGTAAACGCGGCCGCGACGCGGACCAAAAAAACCAATGCAGAAGCCGTCGGTCTTAGAGCCGGCGAAAAGGGTGCTAACCAAAGCCAGACAACAAAAACTAATATAGCAAACGCTACAATCGCTGGCCAGCCCTTAAATAAACGTTTCTTTGGGCTCGAACTCTTTTCCATATATCGATTGTATGCCACGGTTAATGAAGGGGCAAGGCGACCACGGACCCATTGTGGCCCCGTTTTAATGGGGCTACAAGTAGTCGCTTATTTAAGCAGTTCAACAGTCTAAACCACAACCGATAGGTGTTTCTGTTGTTGTAGGAATAAGAGTCGGCGTCCTAGAAGGTCCCAATGTGCGGGTGACGGTTGGCGCCTTGGTACGGGTACGTGTGGGTGAAGGTCCCCAGGTTGGCGTTCGAGTCGGAGTCCTACTCGGCGTACGCGTGGGTGATGGACCCCAGGTCGGGGTTCGAGTCGGCGTACGGGTCGGCGGCTGGGATTTATAAGTGCTCCTGGAGATGACGCAATAATCCCAATCGGGATAGTAAAAGGTTAATTGGAGATAAAAGTACCCATAGATGCCTTCCGGGGGGGCATCATCAAAGTCCGTTCTCCATCTTTGATCATCGTTTCCGCTAAGTTCAACCCAGGTTTCATCAACGGTAGTGGGTGAGCTGGAGTCGTAATCTCCATCTCCCCAGTACCTATAACCGAATTCAAACCAGTCAACATACGCCGGAGACGGAACATCCGGCCACTTGAAATATGTCTTGGTCAGGTATGCGTCGGCCATATTGTCGTTGTAGACCCTCGCATACACATCATCCCCACTCACCCACATACTTGATATGTAAATCTTGCTGCAATCAGGAGTGGGCGTTATCGTTGCCGTTTGGGTTATGGTCGGAGTTTTAGTCGGGGGGAGAGTGTGGGTAACAGTAGGCGTATTAGTTGGCGGAGGGGATTCGGTGGGGGTAAAAGACGGTAAGACGATCGTGGCCGGCAAACCTACTACCCGAGCCACCCGGAACTGCTCCACAATCCCCTCCCGCTTGGCGGTCAGGTGCAACTGCGGCCACCATGAGCTGATAATGGGAACGATCAACGGATGGTCGAAGTCTACGGTTACTGATACTCGATCGCCCGGACCTCCAGGATCCTCTCCCGGTTGGCAATCAGCTGGGGTACTCGTGTTCGAATCGGACGGGAAATAAACCACGCCATCTTTATTCGAACAAATGGTCACTTTGTAATATCCAGGTTGACCTGGCAGGAGGCTCTCGTTACGTAGGATGGCGACCGAGCCAGCGCGGGCGGCGTCCTTGGCCGAGGGGATGCGAGCCGCATCCTCCTCAGCCTGCTCGTCGCAACCCCCAAGGCAGTAGAGGTCGTTATATTCACCGGTTACAGCGTACCGTACCCCGAAGCGCGCTCCATTTTCAATCGCCAGCCACGCGTGCAACACACGGGCAAGTTCGACGATTACAAAGATAATGATTAACATCACCGGCAGGACGAGGGCGAATTCTACCAATCCCTGCCCACGGAAGCGATGGCGACGAGGATGACCTGTCGTTAAATTGCTGGCTGGCAAAATTTTCATTGAAACAGTCTTTCTAGTGTGTGATACGGGTAAAGATTCGGGAGGCGATCGCCTCGAATACTTCCAATAGACCTGCGCCGGTCGGTGAGAAATAATAATTGCCGCAGGATTCTCCAACTCCCACCAAATCACAAGGATCAGACGCTGGAGGTGTGTCAGGATTGCCGTCGTCTCCAATACCGGCGATGTAGCGCAACAGTTCCTCTCCCTGATTCACCTGACACCCACCTGGGTAGGCTGTAGGGTTACAATCCCAGTTATTGATCACCAGATCCCCCAAACCAATAGTAAAGACCACCGCGCCTTGACCAGCATCGGTGCAGGTCGTTATCAAAGGATCAGGCGGATCTGGCATTGAATTCGCCTCCGGGCAACCAACAACCATACCCCACTCCACGGCTGCATCCTCAGCATCAAGTCCAGCTTGTCCTAACCCGTCTTCAAATTCAGCGTCTCGACAGTACGGTCTAGCCCAGGTTGGATCGATATCAGTAGGCCCTCCAGGGCAAACCCATTGGTTCAAATCATCTAAGGCAGCATTAGCGCTGCCATCGGTAAGCAGGATGACGATCCAAACCGCTTCCTGCCGTGGATCAACGCCTAGATCAGAAGCCGCAATTTTAAGACCGTCGGCGGTATTGGTCGAAGTGCAGCCCCTCGGATCAGGTGGATAACCATCACACTCCGGATCGGAAGCAGGGTCTATTGAGAGTGCGACCTCAAGGTTGTTGATCGCATTTTTAATTGCCGTTCTGTCCTGGGAATCTGCAGAGGATAGAGATAATACGGGGGGGTTGGATGCTCGCCGATCGAATGTAATAATCGACATGCGGTCATAGGGGAAATACATACGGTCCACCAGCGCCAAGGCAGCCGTTCGAACCTCCTCGAACGGGTGACATTGATCCGGGTTGCAATTGACCGGATCCCGCATCGGGTCGCCCAAGAGGGCGTCATATGCCATGGAAGGGGAGGTGTCTATAACCAACACAATATCCACTGAAGCAGTCTCAGAGATCGCGTCAGCGTGGATGTCAATTGATCCCCAACCGATGATCGGCAAAAAAGCGAATTTAACCGGCATGGTCGCTTCAACCCTCACAAACTTGCGCGGAGTAGTTCCTGGTGGTGGGGGGTTCGTACCACCAGGGCATAGGTCAGGATCGTCATAAACTGAACCAGGACTACCGAGATGGCAAATAAAAACTTCAGCGATGGCGGGGTTGAGGCTATTCAGATTGATGAACTCATCTGCTGAATCTTCGATCTGTTCTAATGTACGCCCTTCACGGAATTGGTTGGCTGCCGCCAGGGAGGCGGCGTCCACTGCCCGGCGTAGATGGCCGACCTGGATGAAGAGAATGCCGGTGTCGACTGCTAGACCGATGAAGGCTGCTAGGCCGATGAAAGACATGGCCATCAGGATCATCGCTTGACCACGTTGGAGACGTTGGTTGCTCATGCTACCTCTCATGGAGGAGTAGGTGTCGGTTCGGCGGCTGTATTTGGCATCATGCTGTATGCGTGCAATGTGATCCCATCCGGCACGAACGCCGTGATCCAGGGAAGTCCTAAAATCATGTGGTACTCGTAATAAATCTCGACCAGAACAATACCGGCGTTCGGCGCATCCGGATTAAGCTTGGAATTAACATCTGCACAACTGAACTCGGAGGTCTGGTTGCCAGCGTACGAATAGAAGTCAGTGTCATCGCAGAGGTTGTCGGCATCAAGATCGGGGAAGCGGCGATCGACTGTACCGTCCAATACCGAAAAAGCGGAGATCAAAATATCGTCATTGCCGGTGGTATCGATGCTTATCTGCCCACCCGAGCCGATGTCGATGGATTGCAGGACCATGTCCCGGGCAAAAATATAAAATGTATCGTCTGTTTGACCCGCGGATGGCCCCTCACGAATGAGGGGATCATCGTCAGCTGCGAAACGAGCCGCCTCTCGGGCAGCATCGACAAGGTCAAGGTAGTAGTTGAGCAGGAAACCAAACTCGATCAACCCGGAGAGCATCATGATTAAAATCGGCAGCAGGACGGTGAACTCGACCAGACTTTGGCCGAGCGGTTTACGACCATTCCTTCTTTTTCTAGCCGCGGCAACTTTCATACTACTCCCTATTGTTGTGCCAAGTATGTCAAATGAAATTCGGCTATCAGTAAGAATTTCGTCTTCATTATACGGGGAACATCTGCGGATGATGGTAGTACGGATGGACCAGCAGGGCTACTTGTCGCGCTTCGGAAACGCAATTGTAACAGAAAGGAAACATTTCTTTTCACCAACAAGTGTTATTAATGCAATTTCATAGATCAATTGCCTACCCTCCCGCAGGGTGTCACCGAGAACATTTATTGGTTTGAATATCCGGACGAGACGCGATTCTATGTTAAAAAAACATCTAAACCTGCGGGAGGGTGAGTAGTTGCGATCAAGTGATAAATTGATAAACAACAGGTTGCGATAGGTGAGCGTCCTTCGACTACACTCGCCAC
>JAUVOZ010000114.1 GCA_030598885.1 Anaerolineae bacterium
GTAGATCAGGTCAATCCGTTCCTCCCATTCCGGTAGCAGCGCGGCCATGACGGTGAGGTTGTCGCCCAAGATCAACTGTCCACCAAAATCTGTAGTGCGGTCAACACCGGGGGGATAGGCTTCTACCTGAATTTGTAGGTTGGCTGCCGATGGTTCATATGTGCGGCGGCCAGGCCACTCAAGACGGGCGAATGGTTTACGATGATGTCTGCGTTTCATTTATCTAAATGACTTTGTCTGCTGATAAAGGCAGTCACTAGCAGGAAAAGGGCTTTCTCGAATTTGGGTTCTTTTCAGTGCAGTCATTGCTATTTACAATCGAATTATTTCTTGAGCAGGTCGGCTGACGAAGGCTGACACCGCTTAAGAGGGCGGCGTAGTCGATGGCTACATTGCTCTCGGCGCCTCAATACCTAAAAGACGCAAAGCATTTTCCAGGGTCTGCCTAGCGGCGGCGGTGATACGCAAACGGGCATCCTTCATTTGTTTACTCTCTGCTTGGAGAACCCGGGCGGTGTGGTAGAAGCTGTGGAAAATCCTGGCAAGTTGGTGGGCGTAATTTGCCATGTGTAATGGTTTGTAGTCCGTCGCAGCTTGTTGCACGATTACTGGAAAGCGTGAAATCAACTCAATCAGCTGCACCTCTATTGGCATGAGCTCATACTCGAACGAAGCTTCCGAGGGTAGAGGACCGGCCTTTCTGAGGATGCTGTTCGCTCGTACGTGAGCATTCTGAATGTACGGTGCCGTCTTACCGTCAAAGCTCAGGGCGTTATCCCATTCAAATACGATGTCCTTGTTGTTGTCCACCGAAAGTAGGCTGTAGATCAGTGCTCCAAGGCCTACTTGGCGGGCGACTTCCTTCTGCTGTTCTTCAGGCAGATCCGGATTCTTTTCAGCGATGATATCCAATACCCGTTTCTGGGCTTCGTTAAAAACGTCCATGAATAAAACAATATTGCCTCGACGGGCTGACATTGTGCCTTCGGGGAGGGTGACGAAGCCATAAGCGAGATGATGACACTTGGAGGCTTGTGGGAACCCCCACAGTTCGAGGATTTTAAATACCTGCTGAAAGTGTAGGCTTTGCCGTACATCAACTACATACACTGAGCGATCGACGTTGTATTTCTCGAATTTTCGTTTTGCAAGGGCGAGGTCTTTGGTCGAATACAATGTAGTGCCATCACTGCGGAGGATGACCGAAGTGCGATACTTCTCCTTGCTCAGCCCCAACTTCTCATCGATCTTGACGATCACCGGTCCTTCAGGACGTTCATCCTCAGCAATACCCAAGTTGATCAACTCATCTACTATCGCTTTCGCTGGTTCGTCGACTTCGCTTTCGAAGAAGAAGACATCAATTTTCACCCCAAGAATCTTCAGGATCTCATCCAATTCATCAAGGCTCCATTGTCGCGTCGTCATCCACAAATTCCGGACTTGAGAATCGCCAGCATCCCACATCTGGTACATTTCACGGCGTTCGGCTTCATAAACCTCTCGCTGAGCTTTTTCTTCTTCTGTTTCACCCTCTTTCGGCGTTAACAACGCGGTAGCCTCAGAGTAGATGTTTGCCAACCACTGACCACACTGGTGAACGCCTTCCGGCTCTTGATCCATATAAAATTTTTGGTAAGCCCACATGCAGGTGATGACACCCAGTCCAATGTCACCCGGATATGAAGCTCGTATAGTTTCGAAACCGGCGAATTCAACCAGGCGGGAAAGCGATTCACCCAATACGGCGTTGCGGGCATGCCCGATGTGGAAAGAATGATGGGTGTTGGGCTGCGCATACTCGACCATCACCCTCTCTCGTTTAGGAGCACCGCGACCGAAGTTATCGCTTTGTTCAAGGACAGTGTTTACCACACGGCGAGTGTAGACTGCTGGATCGATGTATAAGTTTAAGTAACCACGCTCAGCTTCTGAATGCGCGAAGCTGGCAACAATACCAATATCGTTGAGAATCGCCTCGGCAATCTCTTGAGCCCGTGCCGGTACATTTATCTCTTTCCCTGCCCGAGCCTCAGCCGCCGCGGCTTGGAAGCATGTATTGGTGCCAAATCCCCACTGACCTTTGAAGGGAGTAGGCACCCACTCAATGCGATCAGGGATGGGGATCTTTAAACGTTTGAGTGCACTCTCGATGTTCTTTGTAGCAAGAGTTAGCTCTCGATCGAACATGATATATTCCTTTAGCCGGTGGGATTATAGCATGCTGGCATTGCATAAACGCGAACACGACGCACTACCTGGTGCGTCGTGGATTGGATATTCAGTGCCCCAATAATGGATATTGACTAAGAGGTCTCCTCCAACGCAGCCAGACGCTTCATAAGACGGCTCTTACGGCGTGCAGCATTCTTGCGATGGATTACACCTTTGGACGCGGCCTGGTCCAATTTACTGACCGCCTGTCGAACTGCATCGATCGCCGATTCGGCGTCGTTTGTTTCAAGTGCTATGCGAGCACGTTTTACGTAAGTACGTGCTTGACTGCTATAGATCCGATTGCGTATGCGGCGTTTGGCATTCTGTCGGATTCGCTTTTTGGCTGAAGCTGTGTTTGCCAATGTGTCCTCCATGGACTGTTTATTTGTACAAGTGGAATTTTAGCCCAGGCTGGGCGTTATGTCTAGGGCTCGCTTATACTCATTCAATATGCTGCTGACGGAATAGGATTTCTTTCGGTGAGATTCCACAAAGTTTGCATTTCTGGTGACTTATGTTATGAATGCTATATATATATCCTGAGCTCACAATTGTAGTCTTTAGGTCGTAAGACACAGTAGGCTATCTGCATATGAGCAGCAAGAAATCTGATTGGTCTCATAGACTATGACCTCATTAAAACTTTCCCAATGTCAATTGAAAGTCATAAATGCTCCTATCGTTGGTACGATATTCCTTGAAGGACTGTCAGGAACGGGTAAGACCACAACCGGCGTCGCCCGGACCCTTCATTTGCTCGCTAGCGGTGTCAGGGCTGACTCAATTCTGGTCTTGACGCCGCAAAGGACACTGGCTAGCCCCTACTATTCTGCTGTGCATCAACCGGATCTGGTCGCCGGAGGGCAGGTTACAGTTCTAACTGTGGGTGGCCTAGCACGACGTATGGTGGACCTCTTCTGGCCATTGGTTGCCGAACAAGCAGGATTTGCACAACCCGACTGTCCACCGACATTTCTCACCTTGGAAACCGCCCAGTATTACATGATGCAGATAGTCCAACCTCTTGTAGGACAGGGCTTCTTCGAGACAGTGACTATTCTCCGCAATCGACTTTATAGTCAAATCCTCGACAACCTGAATAAGGCGGCTGTGGTTGGCTTTCCTCACACCGAATTCAGCGAGCGTCTCAAAGCCGCTTGGGTTGGTGATCCAAGTCAGAAGCGAATTTTCGAAGAAGCGCAAACGTGTGCTAATGCCTTTCGAGCAACCTGCTTGCGCCGTAATTTATTAGATTTCTCACTGCAAATAGAAGTATTTACCAAATACTTATGGTCCCTACCACTCTTCCAAGAATATCTAATTGATCGCTTTCATCATCTCATCGTCGACAGCATTGAGGAAGACACGCCGATCGCGCACGATCTGCTGGCTGATTGGTTGCCTAATACTGAATCGGCTCTCTTGATCTACGACATCGGAGGAGGTTACCGAAGGTTCTTAGGCGCAGACCCTCAGCATGCTCTTACACTCAAACATATTTGCAGTGAGCAGATCGTCTTCGACAAATCCTTCAACATTAACGCCGATATACAGGCTTTCGGTGCCCACCTTTCGGGTAAATTTAACCAACCATCAGTGGAGTTGGTTGGAGATGTCCGCAATGTCCTTCGGTTTAAATACCACCGTTTCCATCCTCAGATGCTTGACTGGGTGACGGAACAAATAGCGATCCTGGTGCAAGAACGCGGTGTTCTACCCGGAGAAATCGTTATTTTGGCGCCCTTTATGACCGATGCTTTGAGTTTTTCGTTGAAGGATCGACTAAGCAGGAAATCGATCACCTCCCACACGCATCGGCCCTCGCGAGCATTGCGTGAGGAGCCGGTCACACAATGTCTGCTTGCTCTAGCTGCCCTCTCAAACCCTCAGTGGGGGATCAGGCCGGCTTCCATTGATATTGCCAACGCTCTGACTATCGCGATAGAGGAACTGGACTTCGTCAGATCTCATCTGTTGGCGAAGATCCTATATCGTGTCCGTGATGGAGCACCTACTTTGGAGCCTTTTGACCAAATTAAGCCTGAAATGCAGGAGCGGATTACTCACCTCATAGGTGAACGATATGAGGGTCTTAGAACGTGGATCGAAGGCCAGCAGGTGGACCCGGAAACCGAGCTTGATCATTTCCTGAGCCGACTCTTCGGAGAAGTCCTTTCCCAAGCCGGATATGGTTTTCACAACGACCTTAATGCTGGTGTGGTTACAGCTAACCTGATCGAATCAGTTTACAAGTTCCGCAGGGTGCTCAGGGATGAACTTCTCTCTCACAGTTTATCACCCGGGGGAGAATACATTCGGATGGTGCAGGATGGGTTGGTCGCTTCCCAGTACATTCGTAGTTGGGATTTAGTCCAGCAGGATTCGGTGCTGCTGACTCCTGCTTATACGTTTCTGATGGCAAACCGATCTGTCGGTTTCCAATTCTGGTTGGATGTCGGGGGAGGTGGATGGTGGGAGCGTCTCTATCAACCGCTCACCCATCCTTATGTACTCAGCCGTCATTGGCCGGCAGGCATGGTCTGGACTGACTCAGATGAGTTCAAGACTCGTCAAGAGGCACTTCATGCCTTGACCCAGGGCTTGATACGTCGCTGCCGCCGAGGGATCTACCTTGGTTTGAGTGAGTTGGGAGAGGGTGGGTATGAGCAGCGGGGCCCACTTTTGCGTGCAATCCAACAGGTACTTCTGGATTTGCCGCATGAGGGAGTGGAAGGTGTTTAAACCGCGACCGTTGCAGCAGGAGGTCTTGAATTACACTGGAAGAAAGATGGGGGTCTCTGCTGTACCTGGGAGTGGTAAGACCCAAACACTCTCATACTTGGTGGCCGAGTTGATCGTTCGCGGGGTTATCGGACCTGATCAGGAGGTACTAGTGGTCACGTTGGTCAACTCTGCAGTGGATAATTTCTCACACCGGGTAGCCAGTTTCATCCAGCAGCGGGGTCTGGTGCCGAGGATTGGCTATCGGGTACGGACGCTACATGGATTAGCCCACGACATCGTGCGCGAGCGACCTGCATTGGCTGGATTATCCGATGGATTCCAGATCATCGATGAGCGGGCAGCGGAGCAGATCCTTCTGGGGGCGACTGCTGCCTGGTTGAGTGGCAACCAGCATGTGATCGACGAATTCCTCGCTCCTGAAATTGAGGGGTTAAGTGGTCAACGCATACGTCGGAGAGAGTGGCCCGATTTGATTAAAGGGCTGGTGAGAGACTTGATCAGGCAGGCGAAAGACATACAGATTTCGCCTAGTGAGCTTCACCTCAAACTCGATGAATTTAACGCCGCAATCCCATTGCTTGATATGGCATGTGCAATCTATGCTGACTATCAGCGTGCGCTTACCTACCGCGGTGCAGTCGATTTCGACGATCTGATTGGCAAAGCCCTCCAGGCGCTTCAATCGGATCCGGATTACTTGGCCCGGCTTCGCCATCGCTGGCCTTTCATCCTTGAAGATGAGGCTCAGGATAGCAGCCGTTTGCAGGAGGAAATCCTGAGATTACTATCGGGTCCGGAAGGAAATTGGGTGCGAGTTGGTGACCCGAATCAGGCTATTTTCGAGACCTTCACCACAGCCAGTCCCCAGTTTATGCGGGATTTCTTGCAGGAATCCGATGTCGTTGCCCGTGAATTACCGAATTCAGGTCGTTCAACTGAGAGCATCATCAAGTTGGCGAATGAATTGATCAACTGGACCCAGAATGAACATCCGTTGCCTTCAGTACGAAGTGCGTTATCTGTGCCGTATATTTTACCCACTCCTCCCGGTGACCCTCAGCCCAATCCGTTTGACTCCCCGGAGGGAATTCACCTAATTGACCTGATGTATACACCCCAGGAAGAGGTCCAGGCAGTTGCTACCTCAATCGAAAAATGGCTGCCGGACCATCTTGATAAGACAGTCGCCGTTCTGGTACCTACCAACCACCGTGGTTTTCAGTTGGTCAACGAACTTAAGCTCCGAAATATTCCGATTGTGGAAATCCTGCGTAGCACGCGTCCCACACGCGAGGTCGCTGGAGCATTGACCTTGGTCCTCAGATACCTATCCGAGCCTACGTCACCCCGCCAGCTGGGGAAAATCTATCAAGTGTGGCGCCGGGAGGAGCGTGCTGATGAGGCTTCAAATGTGCGCCTAACCCGCGGTTTTAATCTGCTTCGAAAATGCCGTTGGGTAGAAGGTTACCTTTGGCCAAGACCTGATCGTGACTGGTTGACAAATCTACAGCATGAATTAAAGGATCCTGAACTTATCGGTCAGCTGCATGACTTCCGGTCCGTGGTTCAGCGTTGGCAAAAGGCTATGCCGTTGCCGATTGATCAGCTCATTCTCACCCTGGCTCA
>JAUVOZ010000015.1 GCA_030598885.1 Anaerolineae bacterium
CCTTCGACTTCGGCTCTCCATAGCTTCTGCAAGACATCGGGGCGTCCTGAGCGGAGCAAGCCACGAAGTGGCGAGCGCAGTCGAAGGACGAGCCTCCGCTCTGGATGCTTGTTTAATTTTCTAATTTACTGATATGAGCCTATCTTTTGATTTAAGACAATTCACTCGCTTCCAAAGCCTAAATTCCATTCTAACTCAGCCTATCACACCCAGCTGACCTGCTAATTTTATCGCGGTCTCCTTCAGCAATGATAGTTTCATTCGCTCCTTCTGGACCACATCGGCTGGTGCACGCTCAGAGAAAGGTCCAGCTAGAAGGTCCTCGAGCCTTTTTATCTGCGCCTTTACCGCCTCTAGTTCTTTCGTGAGACGTAGCCGTTCAACATCTATATCAAACATTTGCGCCAGTGGTAAATAAACCTCAATCGACCCTACGACAAGCGGTACCGAATCCGACGGTGGAGTTTCAAGCGATTCGTGTACCTGCAGCTGTTCAGGGTCCAGTCCAGCCAGAACGGCAATCGCCTGGCGTTGAGCTGAAATCAAATCAGTCAAATCGCCGCTGTTTATGATAGCTGCGATACGGCGCGCTGGTTCGACCCCCTTCTCAACCCGCAGGTTACGGATGGCGCGTACCAGATCCATGATCAGGGTAAAGCGTTCGATAGCCCGCTCATCATCTTCCGACCAGGATATGGGTTGAGGCCATCGGGCTACGATCAACGCCTCCTCCCAACCATCTTCTGGTCCGTATCCAGCAGGATGATGTTGGCAGGCGTGCTTTAGATGTCCCCAGAGCTCCTCGGTTACATAAGGTATAAAAGGATGCAACAGCCGTAAACAGGTGTCGAGCACCGATACCAACGTCTCGGCGGTGAGCCAAGCGCGATCGCCTCCTGCATTTAACTGTAATTTGGCGATCTCCAGGTACCAATCGGCGAACTCACCCCAGAAGAACTCATACATCTGGCGACCCGCCTCAGCATATTGGTGGGAGGAAAACAAGCGATCGACATCGCGCATAAGCAGCTTAAGGCGGGCTTTGATCCAACGATCAGCTTCGGTTGGTTCTAGGGCATCGGAAAGCTTGTCAGGCGCTTTCTCAAGCCCCATCAGTACCAGCCTGCCTGCGTTCCACAGTTTATTAGCGAAGTTCCGGTTGGCTTGCACTCGCTGGATACCTAGGCTCATATCATTACCGGGCGTTGAACCAGTTAGTAATGAAAAACGGAGCGCGTCGGTTCCAAATTCATCCATCACTTCCAGAGGGTCAATCACATTACCCAGGGTCTTGCTCATCTTGCGTCCCTGTTCGTCTCGCACAAGACCATGAAGATAGATGATGTGGAATGGCGACTGGCCGGTGAATTCCAACCCCATCATGATCATGCGCGCTACCCAGAAGAAGAGAATATCGTACCCGGTCTCCATCATCGCAGTCGGGTAGAAGTAATCGAGATCTTCAGTGTCATCCGGCCAACCAAGCGTGGAAAAGGGCCACAGACCGGAGGAGAACCAAGTGTCGAGCACATCAGGATCCTGTTCGATCTCAGTCGAACCACAGTGAAGGCAACGCTCAGGGTCCTCGCGGGCAACAGTGATTTCTGAGCAATCCGCGCAATGCCAGGCTGGAATGCGGTGCCCCCACCAAAGCTGACGCGAGATGCACCAGTCCCGAATATTTTCCAGCCAGTTGTAGTACACCTTGGTGAACCGCTCGGGTACAATCTGGATGTCACCCCGGCGCACAACCTCCAGCGCTGGTTTAGCCAAAGGTTCCATGCGCACAAACCACTGGGTGGACACCATGGGTTCAACAACTTCCCCACCCCGCTGGGTACATGGCACCTGCAAAACATAAGGCTCAGTTTTTATCGTCATACCAGACGCCTGCATGTCGGCCCATAGTCGCTCACGACATTCGTAGCGATCGAGTCCCTTGTAGGGCCCAGCATTGGCGTTCATCGTGGCATCGGGATTGAGCACATTGATGACTTGTAGATCATGGCGCTGACCGATTTCGTAATCAGCTTGATCGTGACCGGGAGTGATCTTTAACGCGCCGGTGCCGAATTCGAGGTCAACATATGAATCTTGAATTATCGGGATTGACCGGTTCAATATCGGCACCCTACAAGTCTTGCCAACCAGGTGTCGATACCTTTCGTCATTCGGGTGGATCGCAACTGCTGTGTCACCGAGGATGGTCTCTGGGCGAGTGGTGGCTACCGGTATGAACTCATCCGAATCGGTAACCGGGTATTTAAAATAATACAGCGTTCCTTGCTCCTCGCGGTACTCAACCTCCAGATCGCTGACCGCCGTGCGTAACCCGGGCGACCAGTTAATCAGATAGGTTCCTCGGTAAATAAGTCCTTTCTCGTAAAGACGCACGAAAGCCTCGCGCACCGCACGTGATAGACCTTCGTCGAGAGTGAAACGTTCACGGTCCCAATCACAGGAGGCGCCTAGACGGCGTAGCTGCTCAGTGATGATCCCACCATACTTCGCTTTCCACGCCCAGGCTCGTTCAATGAAAGCCTCTCTACCCAACTCCTCCCGAGTGATACCCTCTTCCTCTTGGAGATGTTTTTCTACCTGGAGCTGAGTGGCGATCCCAGCGTGATCCGTCCCTGGAACCCACAGGGTTGGGATACCTCTCATTCGACTGTAGCGGATCATCAGATCTTCCATAGCAACAAACATAGCATGGCCGAGGTGCAGTTCACCGGTGACATTAGGCGGCGGGATTGAGATCACATACGGCTGGCGGCCCGGCTCAATCCTAGGTTTGAAGTAATCGTTTGATTCCCACCACTCATACAGGCGCTCCTCTACTGTTTTGAAATTGTAGGTTTTGGGTAGGGTATATTGACTCATGTGGGTTCCTCCTGAAAGAGAACTATAACTTAATAATGGACTAGGGATCAGGGATTAGGTTTAGGGATCAGGGTTAGGGATCAGTCGTCGGATCGATCGAATTCCACCGCGACCCTGATATTCCCTTCCGATAATAATTCCTCCAACGTGGGGTCGAGGTGATCGACAAGCTCCACCTCCCGAGCACGAGTCGCACTCATCAAGTCGATCGCAACTTCACTAATTTGGTGCACCAGATCTGGATCCTCTACGACGACTTGTAACTTCGACAGTTCTGTGGCCAAAGAAAGGTGCTGTTCACTTTTTTTACGGCGGACAGCTTTGGTCATCCCCACCAGTATCGCTCCAATTTCCTCAGCAACTCCATCCTCCCAGGAAGGTTCTCCTTTGGGCCAACTTGAAAGGTGGATGGATTTCTGCTCCTCGATATCGGCAAATAATAGTAGATAGATTACCTCCGTCACATGGGGGAGGATGGGGGCCAAGAGCTTGATCGTTATGAGTAACACATGGTAGAGCGCGAATCGGGCACCGTCCAATGCTTCTCCAGGTTCGTCGTAAAGACGTTGCTTGACTAGTTCGATATAATTATCCGCCAGGTCTGTCCAGAAAAAAGTTTCAGTCACACTCTTGGCGGTTGCGTAATCGTAATTATTATAGGCTTCAGTAGCCAATTTCAGAGTGTGCTGCAACCGGGATAGGATCCAACGATCCGTCGCCAAGATGGGTGGCGTCAACGCCGGCGGCACATAATCTGTCAGAAACCGTTGGCTGAATCGAGCTACATTCCACAATTTGGTGACCAGCTTGGCACCTGCCTGGATCTTTTCCTGGTTGATGATCGAGTCCTTACCCAAACCGGTGCTGGCTGCCCAGTAACGTACAGCATCCGCCGAGTAGAGCTTGATCATCTCCAATGGTGTCATGGGACCTCCACCACGACTCTTGCTGATTTTTCCCACCCCTCGCGGCGACAAACCCCAACCGGAGATAGCGGCAGCCTTCCACGGGACCACACCGAAGTGATGAAGGGATTTGACGATGGTATAGAATGCCCAGGTGCGTATGATTTCATGTGACTGAGGTCGAAACGACATGGGAAATACTTGGGCATAGAATTGATCGTCAATCAACCAGCGGCCGACAATCTGCGGAGTGAGTGAGGACGTCGCCCAGGTGTCCATGACATCCTCTTCTGGCGTGAAAGACGTCCCCCCACAAACACAAGGCTCACCCGGCAAACTTTCTCGCGGATCCACTGGTAGTTGGCTATCATCGGCCAAAATGACTTCGCCGCAGTCATTACAGTACCATAGAGGAAACGGCACTCCGAAAGTTCTTTGACGAGAGATACACCAATCCCATTGTAGATTCTCGACCCAATCTCGGTACCGAACATGCATGTGATCTGGATGCCAAATAACCTGCTCGCCAGCCCTGAGCAACTCATCTTTAAACTTAAGTACTTGAATGAACCACTGCCCTGTCACCAGGTACTCTATGGGCGTATCACAACGTTCATGGATCCGCACCGATTGGATAAATTGTCGATGATCGAGAAGCAAGCCCCGCTCATTCAGTTCCTTCACGATCTGATGCCTAGCCTCAATGGGAGTAAGACCGATGTACTTATCTGCCATACCGTTTAGCCGACCATTCCCATCCAGAACCACCCGCAACGGGAGCTGATACCGGCGCCACCACTCGATGTCAACTGCATCACCAAAAGTACAGCACATGACTACACCGGTACCTATATCCGGATCCACCGCATCGTCTGCAAGTAATGGTACTTCCTGTCCGAATATCGGGACTCGCACACTGCGTCCGGCGAGGTGCCTGGTGCGTTCATCCTCCGGATGAACAAACACTGCAACGCAGGCCGGCAGCAATTCTGGTCTGGTAGTAGCGATCTCCAGTCGCTCCTCACCCTCAAGGCTAAAAGCCAGGGTATAGAAAACGCTTTCACGATCTAGATCATTTAAATCAGCTTGAGCGATCGCCGTGCCACACTCAGGACACCATATGGTCGGAGCTTCCTGATGGTAGACAAGACCTTTACGATAGAGGTCGATGAAAGACCACTGCGAAGTACGTCGTGAAAGCTCATCGATGGTGCGGTAGGTGTAACGCCAATCGATGGAGATCGCCATCCGCCTCCAGAGCCTCTCGTATTCAACTTCCGCCTCCTCACTAACCTGGAGACACTTCTCGATAAAGGCGTTTCTCCCGACCTCATCCGCATGTATTCCCGCGCTTCGCTCCACCAATCGTTCCGTGGGCAGGCCGTTGTCATCGAAGCCCATGGGATAGAAGACGTTGAAGCCGTTCATACGCCAAAACCGGGCAATAAAATCGGCTTGGCTATAGGAATAAACATGACCCAGATGCAGCTCACCCGAGACCGTCGGTGGAGGGGTATCAATCGAGAAGACCGGGGCGCTCCTATGAGGCTCGAAATGATAGATGCCCTCCTTTTGCCAGGATCGCTGTAGCCGACGCTCGGCGGCGCCCGGATCATAGCGCTTTGGAAATGGTGCAGGTTCACCCTGGCTCATATATAGACTCCGAATAGAAAAACCCTTCGTCCTCGAGGACGAAGGGCGAAGCCTCCGCGGTACCACCTCACTTCGCCGGGCATTGCTGCCCCGACGCTCTCCCACCCTGACCATCATCAGGGCTTAGCTGTAACGGGCTCACCCGCGCTGTTCTACTCCCCGTCAAAGACGAGTTTCTTCAGCGGATCTGCCGGGCGACATTCGGCGACTGCTGCTGTGGAGGTTCTCAGCCTATGACCACTCCGTCTCTACCAGCGCCTGGTCGCTTACTCCTCCCAGTGTTATCTACTGATATGTAATTGTTGGCGCATTATAGCATAGATAGCCGGTTGATTTTCAACTACATAAAATACGGTGCACCCAAATCCAAGCATTATTACCAAGCTGAGTTCGTCTAAGAAATCCCGTAATTTCTACTAATCCTTCTTGTTCGTTCCACTCGTCCTGTTTGCATCGTCCTCATCAATCAAAGGGGAACGGATCGGGATTTCAAGAGTGAAGGTACTGCCCACACCCAGCCGGCTCTCGACTGCGATTCGCCCTCCATGTTGTTCGGCGATCGACTTCACGATCGCCAGACCGAGACCCAAGCCACCCTGACGATCCCCCTCCCGCTGACGGGCACGGTAGAACTTTTCGAATATTCGTGCTTGATCTGTTGGTGCGATGCCCACACCGGTGTCTTGTACGATTATCAGCTGCTGCTCACCCTTTTGATCTACTTTGACCGTCACCTGCCCTTCAGCCGGTGTGTACTGGATAGCGTTGTCGATCAAGTTGGAAACCGCCTGGCGGAGCAGGGTTGGATCAACATTAATCGCCTCCATCTCCTCCGCCACATCCACATCCAAGGTGATCTGTTTGTTAGCTGCTTGTGGTCTGTACCCATTAATGATTTCAGTCATCAAAGACGCGATGTCGACACTCTCCAGATCTAATCCCATTCCAGCTTCGATCCGCCCAAGGTCTAGCAAATTATCGACCAGATTGTCCATCTGATCGACGCTGGCAAGTATCTTGTTCATGAACTCTCTTTGCTGGTCATTCATTGTACCGACCATACTGAGCATGGTCGCGTAACCGCGCATTAAAGTTAGAGGCGCCCTCAAGTCGTGACTGACGGTTGAGACGAACTCAGATTTTAGTGAATCGAGTTTCTTATAATGAGTGATATCCCATAAGACACATACTCGACCGGAAGTTCCCCCACCTCCTGGGTTGATGTCTGAAACGGAGGCGAACATCACCCGGCCAGGGTCGATCTCCACTTCAATTGTTCGCATCTCCTGATCTGGTTCGAGAAGGAGTTCAATCAATCCTGGCGTTGCCAACCAATCAGCTGCTGGCTTGCCGATTACCTCACCATGCTCAACCCCTAGAAGGGCTTCAGCTGCCGGGTTGAAAAGCGAGATGCATCCGTCACGATCGACGACGATAACCACGTTCGGAGTGCCCTCAAGCACAGCCATCAGTCGCATTCGTTCCTGTTCCGCACGATGGTAAAGACGAGAGTTGGCAATCGCAACGCCTAATTGGCTAGCAAGAATGGAGAGCAAATTTATTTCATCCGGCTGAAATGTATGTGGAACGCGGTTACCTAACCAGAGGGCTCCGACGAATTCATCTTCATGCTTTATCGGTAACGCAGTAAGGGACTCTATCGATTCGGTCAAAGCCTCAACATCGATCACCGCCCTTGCTCGACTTGGATTCTCAAGCATAAAGTGTCCACGCTCCTGACACAGAGCCAGCACTTGGGAATCGATTGCAGCCCAGTTACCAGGGTCTTCTCCTGCTTGATACGCTTCCAATGAACTCCGACTCTCATCTGAGATGGGAATGAGAGCCAACCGAACGAAATCGGAATTTGTCGTACGCCCGATGCCGGTCAAGATAGGTGGTAATACTGTGGACAGTTCAAAACTGGTGGTCACTTGATGACTCACCAACAAGAGCAATGCCATCTCATCTATGCGCGCTTTTAGGCCGCGCCTCATTTGCTCAAATGAGAAAGCCAGTTGGCCGATCTCGTCTTCCCCAGCCGCGGTGATCGGTTGGGCCAAGTCACCGCGAGCTATGGACCGCGCTACATCGGCCATCATACGCAAGGGCTGCGTCAAGCGTCGGCTGATGGCATACACCATAACAACCACCACCACTCCTACAAAGGCAATTACTAAGGTCAGACGGGCTGCAATCTGTAAAGCCTGCCGCTGAACTTCACGCATTGGTGTAGTGACAACAATTCGCCAGGGATAACCTTCGATGGCATAGGCAAACACCAAACGCCGTGTGCCATCTGGTGCAGTATCCACCTGCACATGCTCCTCTGGTGGTAGATTAAAATCGAAAGTCTCCACCGCCTCATCAACCCCCGGATGGAGCAAGATCAGCCCTCGATCGTCGGTTAAGAATGCCTCACCGGGGAAAGCATTCTCAAGACTAGTAATAACTGGAGATAGTAATGGGTTCGATGAAAGATCGGTCCAACCTACCAAAACTCCCAATGGTTGCTCCGATTCAGGTGGATGGATGGGCCAGAGGAATGCAATTTGCCTAGGCTGACTTTTTAGTAATGGCTCCAGAATTACTTCTTCGGGAACACCCTTTGCGACTGCCTTCAAAGCCACCCCCAGCCCATGTGAAATCTCAATTGTGAGATCTTCTTCAGAGGGATAAGTTACCAGAAGTTGGGCTTCAGTATCAAAAACAGCCAATCGGTTAAAGAAGGTGTCAGCTCGTAGATATCCCCTCAACTCCTCCGGGGAATGAGCCTCGGCTGTGACCAGTGAACTGACTTCACCGGAGATTCTGCGACTAAGGTCCCGACCAGTTTGGATGAAGTACGGAATGGCCCCGCCTGCCTGAACTGCAGTGTGCCTCATTTGTCTCTCTACCAAATCTCGGGCAGAGGACTGTGCCAGTAACCAATCCCCGTAGAGCAGAACCCCACTGGCGACTGCTCCTAAGATAACAAAGACCGTCAGCAACCGGGCAGCTAGGGAACGATTATAAGGACCAACAACTAATTGCTGTGGTGTAAACCAAGTTTCCACTTCAGACGAACGCACGATCTCACAAATCGCACCGGAGAAAATGGATTCAACCACCGCGGCTAGTAAAATCGCTCCCAGAAAGGTGAAGGCATAATCCAATCCATCGTACAGGCTTCCTCCACTATAAAAATACTGTTCGACGGTTTGTATTAAGCCTAAAAACAACCCGCCTATTAGACTACTGATTAGTGGATTGCGGGCTGCCTGTCCGGGCCACTCAGCGTAATCGCGCCTTATCAGCCACGCTACTAACGCCGCTTGCAGAACCATATGTAATGGGGTGAGAATATGGTTTGTCTCCCACCCACCCCTAGCTAAACCCCCAGCCAGAGCGACTAAAACCGCCTGCCATTGACCCAACAATCCAGCCGCGAGCATCCAGGGGAGCACACCGAACAACGAAAATGCAGGACCCTTGGGCTCGAAGGGAATTCCAGATAGGACGATCCCACTTGGCAACGGCAACCGAATAAGTACAGCTTGTGATGCAATTGGAGATAATAGAATGAGCGTAATCAACAAGGGCCAATGCCACTTGCGTTTCCCCCAATCTCCTTGTTTAGCCATGCGGCGATAGGCAAGGATGAGACCCAATATGGCCAAACACTCAATGCCCACTAATATATAGCCGGATAACCTCACAGGGAACCCGAAATATGGAGTCCCTTCCCATCCCCATAACTCAATCGTCATACGCGTCCCAAATGTCTCAGTGTTGGTGATTATAGCACCGGCGATTAAACCTACACAACTAAACCGTTTCTGAGCAGTGATACAAATGGTAACTCAATTGTTCAGATAAACAGAATGGCTATGCGCAGTCCTCGTCCAGCCCTTCTTGCCCGGCGGTATTCTTTATGTTAGACTGCTCATCAATAGAATAGCGTTCTGCTGGAGTATGCTGAATGGCAGATAGAATCCTTTTCATAGATGATGACATCGATACCTTGAAACTTGTAGGCCTGATGCTTGAACGGCAGGGATATGAAATCGCCGTCGCAAGCGATGGTATATCGGGGTTATCAAAAGCAGCAACAGAGCTTCCAGACTTGATCCTGCTCGATGTCATGATGCCTGATCTTGATGGCTTAGAGGTCACCCGGCGACTACGAGCTGACCCTGCACTGGCTCACATCCCAATTATCATGTTCACCGCCAAGACAATGGTCGATGATAAGGTAGCTGGTTTTGAAGCCGGGGTGGATGATTATCTAACCAAGCCAACCCACCCCGCTGAACTAACCGCGCACGTCAAAGCCGTCTTGCAACGATCAGCCCAGGCGCGAACCGCCGGCACCGAGAAAGCAAACATAATCGCTGTGCTCGGCTCGCGCGGTGGAGTTGGAACAACAACGTTAGCGATAAACCTCAGCATCATTCTCCAAATAAGCGGTCATGATGTAATCTTGACCGAGTTCAATCCTGGTCGCGGTACGATTGCTCTTGAACTTAATATCCACAATTCGCTTGGACTTTCCACTCTGCTATCCCGCTCCTTAAAGGATATCCACCTGCGCTCTGTCGAATCAGAAATTATCAGTCACTCCATCGGCATTCGTGTGCTGCCAGCTTCCTTCCAGCCCAGAGAAACCGAATTGGAGCAAGCTATTCCCCAGATGGAAGCGATCCTCAACAACTTGGCATCGATGTGTACTACCTTAGTATTGGATCTTGGTTCTGGTCTCAGGTCGTATGTCAAACCAATACTCAGGCAATGTGATCGACTGATCCTTGTTGTGGAGCCTGTTTTCCCCTCCAACATTATGGGTCTTTCTCTGCTTGAGGAATTGGAAACCGACGGCATTAGTCGTCATAAAATTAGTATGGCGCTTGTCAACCGGATTCGGACCAGCCTACAGATTCCTTGGCGGCAGGTAGAAACTGATCTCGGAGTTGAGCTGGCTGGGATAATCTCGCCTGCACCAGAACAGGCGCATCAAGCCTCACAAGGTGGAATGCCGATCGTCCTCTCCCACCCCGATAGTCTAGTGAGTGACCAGTTTCGTAAGATTGCTCAGGGGGTCGCGGTTCACCTCAAACCCGAAGAAGGGTAAATTGATTGGTGACATATCCCCTCCCTGCGGTGAAGATAAAGCAGGCTGCTCACCTGATTCGATCAGCTAAGCATGCTGTTGCTCTCACCGGTGCCCGATTGAATATCATTAATCGGGATCCAACTTTCCTCGATGAACGAGCGGACATAATATTCCGTCAGGATCTGGTAGTAGTCCTGCCACACCTGACGACAGAGGTTATTGGTGAACAAGAATAAATCAGAACGATCGGCACGAGATAAATCCGCCATTACCAACTATCCCCGTCTGCTTAACCGTTACGCACGCCTGCTTGAACTAACTTCCGACATGGTCTCGACACTCGATCTAGGGACTCTACTTCAGCATATTGTCGATGCCGCCAAGGAATTAACCGAGAGCGAAGAGGCTTCACTCTTGCTCTATGATCCACAGACTCATCTACTTTACTTTCAAGCAGCCACTGGACCATTAGATGAGAAAGACAAGCAAACCGCAGTTCCAGCGGATCAAAGCATCGCTGGTTGGATTTTTACTCATGGCGAACCACTCCTGGTTGAGGATGCAAAAACCGATCCTCGCTTCTTCCGGGAAGTCGATGTGCTGACCCGCTTCCAAACCCGATCCATCCTGGGTGTCCCTCTACACGCTAAGGATAAGACACTGGGAGTGATTGAAGTCGTCAACAAGCGGAAGGGCACATTCCAAGAAATGGATCTCAAGTTGCTGCAATCCTTGGCTGCTCAGGCAGCAATCGCAATTGAAAACAGCCGCCTGTTCCAGCAAAGTGACTTGGTGGCTGAGATGGTCCACGAACTTCGAACTCCGCTGGCTGCCCTTACAGCTGCCGCTCATTTGATACAGCGGCATGAATTGGAAGTAGACCAACGTAATAAACTTTGCCGAACGATCTATGGTGAGGTCCAACGGTTGAACGATATGACTACCGATTTCTTAGAGCTAGCGCGATTGGAATCGGGTCGAGTGCGCTTTGTTCGTGAGCCAGTCCTGCTTGAAGGACTAATTCGAGAATGTCTGGAGGTTATTCGCCCACAGGCGGAATCTGAGAGTATTACCCTTGAGACCGAGATCGATCGCAGTCTATCTCCGGTTCAAGCCGATCGGAATCGACTAAAACAACTGCTCCTTAATTTGTTGACTAACGCCATCAAGTACAACCATCGCGGCGGACGGGTGCGGGTTCACCTCCACCGAAAAGGTGATGAGTTATTGCTAACTGTAGAAGATACCGGACGAGGCATCCCCTCCGAGAGCTTATCGCGCATCTTTGATCGTTTCTATCGAGTACCCGATAAAGAAGCTAGTGTCACCGGAACTGGCCTGGGGTTGGCGATCGCCAAACGGATTGCTGAGAACCATGACGGTAGGATTGAGGTCGACAGTGAACCTGGTCGAGGAAGCAAGTTCACCCTGCACCTACCAGCTGATGGGTCGCCGGCAACCTCGCCACCTACAACATAGGTAGTCCCCTAACCACGCCGTCCGAATTGTCTTTCCAGCGCATCTACAGAAAGATGAATCATTGTTGGTCGCCCATGGGGGCATGTTCGTGGCGATTTACACCCCTCTAAATCACGTAGCAATTGTTGCTGCTCTGCCAAGGATAGGACCTGACCGGCTTTAATCGAGGCGCGTTTACATACCCGCGCGGCGAGGCGCGCTTCAAGTTCGGAAGATAAAGGCGTTTCATCCTCCTCGAAATCACCCACAACTACCCTCAGAGCCTGGTCAGGTGCGATCCTAACTAGCAAGACAGGCAACCTGCGCAATCTAAAAGATCTCTCACCAAAAGGTTCAACGTCGAACCCTAGACGTTCGAGAACAGCAAGGTTCTCCTCAAGTAAAGACGCCTCGGATGGCGTGAATTCAACTGTAATTGGCTCAAGCAGGGCTTGCGACTCCACCGCTCCCCGATCGTGAGCCGCCATCAGCGCCTCGAATAACACCCGTTCGTGGGCCGCATGTTGGTCGATCAGGTACAATCCATCCGGACCTTCAGCAACTAAATAAGATGCTCCAACTTGCCCCACAGCACGGAGCAGTGGCAGTGCACCTCCAGGCAACGCTGGTTGTAGGCTCTGTGTCGACCCAGGTTGCTCATCTATAGTTGGATGAGCCAACGCCCAATCCGGGCCGATCACGCTCTGCTTACCCATTAATCCACTAGTACTCCAACTCGACCCTAAGTCGATGACCGGTGGCGGCGTTTGGCCCAGGAGTGTTGCCCGTACCACTCGCTGGGTGATAGAAAAGACCAGCTCCGGTCGGCGAAACCGTACCTCAGCCTTGGTTGGATGTACGTTTACATCCACCTCACCGGGGGGTATGTTGAGTAAGATGATTGCCAGAGGATAACGTCCGACCATCAAGAGCCCGTGGTAAGCCTGGACCACCGCCGTTGATAGGCTTGCATCCTTAACCCAGCGGCCATTGACGAAGAAGGTCAAACCGCGCCGGCTACCCCGGTGTATCGAGGGGGGGCTGATGAAGCCTTCGACTTTCATTTTAGAGCCTTCCGCCGCCGGCAGATTTATCATCTGACGGGCAGTATCTACCCCGAAGACCGCCGCCACCACCTCCCGCCGATCACCGTTACCTGACGACTGGAATGTTTGCCGCCCTTTCTGGGTGAGACGGAAATGGATTTCAGGATAAGCGATAGCGAAACGGGTCACCTGTTCGCTAATCCTGCGCCGTTCTGTGGTCTCAGATTTCAGGAATTCTTTCCTGGCGGGTACGTTGAAGAAAAGGTCCCTCACTCGGACTACAGTTCCCTGAGGTACGCCAATAGGCTGAGGTTCGCTGATCCGACCCCCTTCCATCACCAAGCGGTGGCCGTGCGGCTCCCCCTCCACCTTGCTGACCAATTCCAACTTAGCCACTGCACCAATAGACGATAGCGCCTCACCCCGAAAACCTAAGGTGCTGATAGCATATAGATCATCTGCGGTACGCAACTTCGAAGTAGCGAAGCGGGCAACGGCTAACGGTAACTCCGCCGCCGGTATACCGATGCCATCATCTGCGACTTCAACCAATTCGCGCCCACCACCCTTAACTAAGATCTCTATTCGGCGCGCTCCCGCGTCCAAAGCATTCTCGATCAACTCCTTCACCACCGACGCTGGGCGTTCTACCACCTCGCCAGCTGCAATGGCGGAGGCAACCTCATCAGGTAAAATTTGAATCGGCAAAGGAACCTCCTCTTAGTTGTTGGATTATAACCCTGTCACCGACAGTTGACACCCGTTTAGCCGCCATCTATACTGCCAACGATGTCTTGGATAACAAAAACACTCACAATTCAATTCCCTCCTCCCCAGTCACTTTCTGAGAAACACATATCTGGTTGGATGGTTATTGATTAAGATGACTAGCTACCGCACCCTTCTCTTGGATCTAGATGACACGTTATACCCAAGCACTTGTGGCTTGTGGCAAGCGATCGGAGATCGCATCCTGGCTTTCATGACTGAGCGTTTGGGTATCCCGGCCGACAAGGCTGATGCGCTGCGCGCTGAATACCTCCATTCCTATGGGACCACACTCAATGGATTACGTATCCACTTCCAGGTAGACCCTTACGAATACCTGACTTTCGTCCACGAAATTCCTATAGACGACTTCCTTCAGCCAGACCCTAAACTGCGGGCTATGTTGGCGAACTTAACCCAAAAACGAGTTGTATTCACCAATTCAAGTCATTACCACGCCGAGCGGGTGATCCTTCGGTTGGGCATCGAAAATGAGATTGACCAGTTGATCGACATTATCGCGCTGGATTTTACCAATAAACCTGAACCTGAAGCCTATCGGAAAGCGCTATCCCTCGCAGGAGAACAAAATCCAACCGCATGTATCATCGTCGAAGATCGGGTTGTCAACCTCATACCGGCAAAATCGTTGGGAATGACAACCGTGCTCGTCAGTGACGACCAGAGACATCCGCAAATCGATTTCTACATCAACCGTATTTCTGAACTTACTAGTGTTGTACCCAGCCTCAATGATGGACCCCCTTCAAGTGAAGTTGGCTGAAGCCTCGAGAAATTACATCATGAACAATAAGAAAATTATATCGCTTGAGGAAGCAGTCCACATGGTTGCCGGTGATGGTTGCCGCCTGGCTTTCGGCGGGGTGACCCTGTACCGTCGACCGATGGCATTCACCCTGGCGCTCCTCGCCCGCCATTCCCAAGAGTCTACCCCCCGCGATCTGACATTGCTCTGCTTCACAGCCGGGTTGGAGAGCGACATCCTAGTTGGAGCGGGTATGGTCTCCAAAGTACGCACGTGCTACTTCGGATTGGAAGGCTTTGGCCTGGCACCTCACTTCACAACCGCAGCCGGGGATGGCACTATCGAAATCATCGAGGAGACGGAAGCTAGTCTTGCCTTCGGTTTACGAGCCACGCTCGCCGGTGTTGGATTCATGCCCTCGACTGCTTGGCAAGGCACTGACTTGCTCTCATTGAGACCCGATGTAAAACAAATAATCGACCCATATAATGGTGAACAATACACCGCCTTCCCAGCCATCACCTGCGACATCGCCGTGATTCACGCTCTGGAGGCTGACCCCGAGGGCAACGCGATCATCGGTGGCAATCAAGGTGTGGATTGTGAGCTGGTCTTTGTGGCTGAGAGGGTCATTGTGACCACTGAGAAAATCGTTCCCCGTCTAAACAAAGCGGATATATTCGGCTTAGTTGTTGATGCGGTGGTTGAAACCCCAGGCGGTGCTTGGCCCACCTCCTGCCACCCACTTTACTCCCTCGATGGCTTGGCTACCTTAGAGTACACCGAGACAGCAGGTAGCGACTCCTTTCCCACCTTATTGGCCACGTGGTGCAGCCGGCATGGTGTGGATTACCCAAGCTAGTGTTTAAAGATTCACATAATTCTTATAATTACATGGTATTGTTGCAACACATTTAAATTGATGTATCGGAGGTGGACAACGATGTCTTCTAGGTTGAGAATGATACTTTTCGGAGGGGTAATTGGCACCATTCTGGCCATTGCTCTCTTCTCCGCGGGCTTAACAGTAGGCATGAGCCTACCGCAAAGTGAGACTGTGATTATTGAAAGCCCTACCGCGATTGCACCTCCAACGAGCATAGAATCCCCAACCGAGACCACTTTTCCGCTCCCCACTCCATCTGAAGACTTGGAAACATTCTCTGAGCCTTTCTGGGGAATCTGGGAAATCATCCACGACCAGTTCGTAGACCAGCCGGTTGATGACATGGAGTTAATCCGTGGCGCTATCCGGGGCATGCTGGATGCATTGGATGACCCTTACACTTCCTATATGGATCCTGATGAATTCACACAGGCCAACATGCCAATAGAAGGATCATATGAAGGTATAGGTGCCTGGGTTGACCCAGATGGCGAATTCCTGACCATCATCTCTCCTATGCCCAATTCCCCGGCCGAAAAAGCGGGATTGAAACCAGGCGATGAGGTGATCGCTATCGATGGAGAGGACATGACTGGCGTGGATGGTAACCTCGTCATCCGACGGGTACTTGGCCCAGCCGGGAGCTCGGTAACCCTTACCATCCACCGCGAGGGAGAGCCTGAGCTGCTCGAATTCGAGATCATCCGTGAAACTATTATCCTTCCCAGCATCGAGAGTGAGATGCTGGAAGGGAACATCGCCTACATCCACCTTTTCACCTTCGGCGACGATACTGTTCAGGACCTCCGCCAAACACTGGATACCCTCCTGGCGGAAAATCCCAAAGGTCTCATCCTCGATCTGCGTTTCAATGGCGGCGGGCTTCTCGACACCACGATTGAGGTTGCGTCAGAGTTCATATCCGAAGGGATAATAATGACCGAATATTTCGGCGACGGGACCGAGCATGTCTACGAAGCACAGCCTGGGGGATTAGCGACCGAGATTCCCCTTGTGGTGCTGGTCAATGGCGGTTCAGCCTCGGCCTCCGAGATCCTCGCCGGCGCTATCCAGGATCACCGACGTGGTCGGCTGGTGGGGGAAGTCACTTACGGTAAAGCCGCAATCCAAAGCTGGATACCGCTCCCGAGTTATGGAGGCGCGATCAGGATTACAATCGCCCGTTGGCTCACCCCCAACGGACAGCAGATCCACGAGCTAGGTCTAACGCCTGACATCGAAGTCTTGTTGACCGAAGAGGATATCGAAGCCGAACGCGATGTTCAGCTAGAGAAAGCGATTGAACTACTAACATTGGTTGAAGAATAAAACCATTGCTGACAGAAGATAATGACATTAGGAGGTAAGCACGATGTTTCTATGGGATCCATCTTATATAATCTTCATGCTCCCAGCATTCCTGCTGGTTATGTTGGCCCAAATTTGGGTTCGCTCGACTTATCGAAAATGGAGTCAGGTTCACAACAGCAACAATATCAGTGGAGTGGAAGCTGCCCGACATCTGCTAAGCTACGGCAACTTGCATCAGGTCACACTGGAAGGTGCTCAAGGGAGGCTGAGTGACCACTACGATCCACGGAGTCAAATACTCCGCCTCTCCCCGGCAGTGTCCCAGGGGAAATCGGTCGCCTCCCTGGCGATCACTGCTCATGAAATTGGCCACGCCCTTCAGGATAATGAAGACTACTTTCCCCTTCGGTTTCGGTCAGCTATTGTGCCGGCGGCCAACATCGGCTCCAACCTGGGTTGGATCTTGATCATCATCGGGTTGTTCATCCGCGGCGCTTTCGGCACCCAGTTAGCATGGATGGGAGTAATGGCCTTTGCCTTAGGCGCGGTGTTCTCCATTGCTACTCTGCCCGTGGAGTTGAACGCCTCTGCACGTGCTCAGGCGCTTCTAACCACGAGCGGTCTCATTCAGACCGATGAAGACCTTCGAGGTGTGAAGGCTGTATTAAACGCCGCCGCCTTCACCTATATTGCTGCACTGGCTGCTGCGCTGCTCCAACTCCTTTACTACATCAGCTTGGTGAGTGGAGTAAGCGGACGACGACGTAGGTAGTTGGAGAGGGGACCATGATTTACGGGGCACCTGAAAGACAATCCTCGCGATCATCCCCTTATCTTTGACACCCTTCGTTCCAGATGCTAAAATCGCCAAATCAGGTGGGTCGATTAATACCGATGAACTGCCGATGTCCCTAAGAGGGAGGCAGCCATGCAAACTCGTGTCCTTCGTCTAAACTACCCGCCTTCCCTTCTCAACCAACCTATTATCAACAAATTAATAAAACATTTTGAGATCGCGATTAACATTCGCCAGGCACATATCACACCTGAAGAAGGATGGTTAGAGATTTTGACCACCGGCGACGAAAAGAATATCGAACAGGCGATCGCCTGGCTGGAAGAAGAAGGTATCGAAGTAGTGCTGATTGACTGAAGGGAGACTAACTTTGGAGCAGTCTCAAATCGATCTTACTTTAGATGAGGTCCGATCAGCCCTGGAATCGGGTCAGATCTTAGATGCCATCGCGGCTCTGATCCGTTTGCATCCAGCTGACAGAGCCGATGCTTTCTCCGATCTCAACGACGAATACCAAGCGAGACTACTGCCGCGTATGGACATACCTACGGTGGCCGACCTACTGGAAGAACTGGAGGACGATGAAGCGGCGGACATGGCGGAGATACTGCCCACAGAGAGATTGGCGGACGTTCTTGACGAAATGGAGCCAGATGAAGCTGCCGATGTACTAGGAGATTTGCCCCCTGAACGTGTTGCCGAGGCACTGGCTGAAATGGAGGATGCCGATGAGGTCATCCCCCTTCTGAGTTACCCGGATGAAACCGCCGGCGGTTTGATGACCACTTCCTTCATCGCCCTGCGACCACATACAACTGCCTGGCAAGCGATCGAGTTTTTACGTCGATTCAGTCCTGAAGAAGAAACTCCTTACTACCTCAATGTAATTAATCAGGACCGGCAGTTGGTGGGAATCGTTGGTTTGCGGGATCTGGTTGTCGCTGAACCTACAACCAGGGTCGAGTCCTTCATGGACCCTGATGTTGTCTACGTTACTACTGACACTGATCAGGAGGATGCTGCCCGGTTGATGGTGCGTTATGACCTAGCTGCGCTACCAGTCGTCGACGATAAGGAAGTGCTGCGTGGGGTGATAACCTATGACGACCTGATGGACGTATTAGAAGATGAAGCCACAGAGGATATCTACCGCCTAGCAAACGTCTCCGATCCCGATCTATCGATCAACAGCCCAATCAGCCTTTCTCTTCGCCGCCGACTACCTTGGCTATACCTCAACGCCCTCACTGCGTTCTTTGCTTCCTGGGTGATCTCCCAATATGAATTAATTATCGCCCAAGTTGCTCTCCTGGCAGTATTCCTGTCCGTCGTCGCCGGTCTTGGAGGCAACTCAGCCACTCAGAGTCTGGCCATCATCGTCCGGGCAATTGCCCTTGGCGAGCTCGAACTCCGCGATGCGTGGCGAACGATTCTGAAAGAGGCTACCGTCGGCTTATTGCAGGGGATCTCGGTTGGTGCGGTGGCAGGCTTAGGCGTGTTCCTTTGGAAGGGCGACCCGATAATGGGTTTGGTGCTTGGCTTAGCCCTTGTAGGTAATATGCTTATTGCCGGGATCATTGGTTCGATGATCCCGCTTGGGTTGAAAGCCCTGAAGTTGGATCCTGCTCTGGCTTCCTCAGTATTGGTTACCGCGGTGACCGACAGTTTCGGTTTTGCACTCTTCCTTACCCTGGCAGTGAAGTTTCTCCCTTACTTGAGGTAGACCAATGACAGCTAAAGTCATCTTCAACCCATACGCCGCTCGTTGGAACGCGCTACGCCGTAGACCTGAAGCCGAGGAAGCTCTGCAAGCTGCGGGAATTGAATACGAGTTAGTTCAATCGGAGGAACCCGGTCAGGTTGAGTCACTAGCTGAGAACGCCGCCAGGGATGGCTACACACCAATCATCGCCGCGGGAGGTGATGGCACCTTCGGTGAAGTGGTTAATGGTTTGTTCCGGGCGAAGCCTGAGGGCGTCCTTGGACCTTTGGGACTCCTCCCATTAGGCACAGCCAATGACCTGCCCGTCAATCTAGGATTACCGCTTGACCTAAAAGAAGCCGCTCAGACCATCGCTGGCGGGGTGACCAACCGCATCGACTTAGGTAAAGCAAACGAGTGGGTCTTCGATAACAACTCCGCGGTGGGGCTTGAACCAGTGGTCACGATCTACAACATCCGGATGGTCAGACTGCGGGGCTTGATCCGTTACCTGGTTGCTGCCCTGCGCGCCATCAACCAGAAACCCGAATGGACGATGCGTTTAGAGTGGGATGATGGCACCTATGAGGGACCAGTTTCATTAGTATCAGTGGGGAATTGTCCGATCACGGGTGGTCTTTTCCACATGACCCCGGCTGCTGATCCAACCGACGGCTTACTCACCTTCGTCTATGGCTATGCCCCAACCCGATTACGTATGCTCGGTCTGCTGCCTCGAGCTATCAGCGGTGACTATGTCAATGATCCAGCCATCCACCAGCACCACACCCGGCGCTTGACGATACACACCTCACCTGCCACACCGATCCAGACCGATGGCGAGCTCAGATCACACGAACTCACCGAGATCCATTACCAGGTTCTGCCTGAACGGTTGGATATCCTCACCCCATGACGACCACACTGATTGTCAACGCCGATGATTACGGCCGCACGCCAGGAGTCTCATCAGGTATTCGTCAAGCACATCTTCAGGGATTGGTCTCCACTACCACAGTAATGGTCAACATGCCGGACGTGGTAGATCAAATCCGGAGGGCTCAAGACGAATGCCCACGCCTGGGCCTCGGGGTTCACCTGAACCTGACCACCGGACCTCCCTGCGCTCCCGCCGATAAGATACCATCTCTGCTAGATCCTCAAGGTCGCTTCCGTGATCGAGATGCCATCGCACAATCAATGGTTGGCATCGATCCAACACAGGTGGAAATCGAATTTCGTGCTCAAATCCAGAACTTCCTCAAAACTGGTGCAACCCTTGACCACCTCGATAGTCACTATCACATCGTCGCATTTGGCCCTGCCCTCTGGGAAATCTATCTCAATTTAGCCGAGGAATTTGGATGCGGCGTCCGACCATCATTCCCCTCCGACATTCCCCCACAAGCCCTCATCGATGTCTATCCCCCCAGCGTCTTGTCCTTCGCCGGTCAG
>JAUVOZ010000195.1 GCA_030598885.1 Anaerolineae bacterium
AATTCCTTCTACGACCCGTGCTTGTTCCTCATATAGCGATCACGGAAAACACCAACAACACCGAGGATCACCATCACGGCTCCGCCGATCGTCCAGGCGGTGATCGGCTCGCTTAAGATCACCGCTCCTAATATCACGGCAATCACCGGATTGACATAAGCATAGGTCATTGCCACGTTGATCGGCAACAGGCGCAGTGTCTGCACATATGAAGTGAAAGCAAGCAACGAACCAAATACCACCAAGTACCCCCAGGCAACCCAGGCCTCAAGTGTCGGGGTTGGTCTTGGTTCGCGAAAGACGAACATCAATAAGGCGAGCCCCATGCCGCCGATGAGGGACTGGTAGCTCGCACTTACCAGCGGTGACAGAGTCACCGGGCGTCTGCTCTGCAGCACCGAGCCAAGAGCCCAACTGACCGAGCCGCCCATCAGGGCAACGACTGCCAATCCGTCTGCCCTCGTACCGGAACGTAGCGTGGGTACACCCAGCACCCCTATTCCAGCAAACCCAACAAGCAGTGCGAGAACCAGCCGCAGGGAAGGAACGCGCCGGTCGATCAAGGTCTCGATCAGCGCCGCCCAAATGGGAACCGAGGCGACGATTAGGGCCGCTAACCCGGAGCCAGCGCGCTGCTCGGCCCACATTATCAAGCCATTGCCACCCGTCCATAGTAACAACCCCGAACTGACAAGTACCAAGATCTCCTCCCTTGAAGGTCGGATTGGCATCTTTCGCAGTGCAGCCCAGAGCAACAGCAACACACCGGCCAGAAATAAGCGCATCATCCCCATAGTGAATGGCGGGAACCCCGACCCCTCGCGCACAGCGACACGGATGGCTAGATAAGTGCTACCCCAAATGATGTAAACGACTGATAAGTAGAATAAACCAGCAGATTTGACCCTGGAGTCTTGGGCTGGTATACCAACCTTACGACTCTCGTTCTGCGGATCGCTCTTGGTTTCTAATTCATCCATTCTGAGAAGCCCACCTACGTTTCAACTGATTGATGCTGTCATCACTAATACTCACAGCGGAATGCCCTCTCCACCGCGAGAGAGGGCGGGGTAATCAGTGTCGCTTTTGCGGCTGCGCTTTATTGGTTCATGTCCCAAATGATTCGCAATCCATCTAGTGTGAGCCAGGGAGCCAGGATTTGAATGACCTCAGTCTCAGCGGCGATGATCTCCGCCAGGCCCCCAGTACCGATGACCTTCATTTCGGGACCTAATTCGGCTCGGAAACGAGCAACCATCCCCTCCACCAACCCAACATAGCCGAACAACAGACCAGATTGCATGGAATGGACGGTGTTGCGACCGATGGCCGATGGTGGGTGAGCCAGATCTACACGGGGTAATTTTGCCGTACGGTGGAAAAGTGCTTCGGCGGCGATCCTGATGCCTGGGGCGATCGCGCCGCCAAGATAATCACCTTCGGCCGAGATGGCGTCGAAGGTGGTGGCGGTGCCGAAGTCCACCACGCAGGCAGGACCACCGTAAAGGTGCTGCACGGCGGCTGCATCTACCACCCGATCAGCGCCTACAGCTTTAGGATCCTCATAGCGAATACATACCCCGGTCTTGACGCCCGCGTCGACCACCAACACCGGTTGACCTATGTAGTTATCGCAGGCTTGTAGAAAGGTGCCGGTCAGCGGGGGCACTACCGAAGCCAGGGCAACGCCATGAACATCCTCTGGATTAAAGCCGGCATGCCGTAGCAGGCCAAGCATCTGAAGACCATACTCGTCCTGCATGCGCTCATGATCGGTTGCCAGCCGCCACGCCACCACCATTTCCTGGTCGCGATACAGGCCAAGGGTGATGTTGGTATTGCCAATGTCAATACAAAGTAACATGGGAAACCTCGTTTTCTAAAAAACAGTGATTGGGGATAAGGGATCAGGGCTCAGGATGTCTACCGATCCCTAATCCCTGATCCCTTTTCCCTTATTCTCCACAACCATATTATCAATCAACCTTGTTTTACCCACATAAACCGCCATCGAGAGCAGCGCACATTCCACCGTCCCGGTGAGTTCCGCTAACGTGTCGGGGTCGGCGACCGAGACGTACTGTGGTCGGGCAAGCGGTTCGGTCAAGAGCACTTCAGACATAATATTCCGTAGGACCTCAGCGTTACGCTCACCTGCGTCGAAAGCCTGGGTTGCTGCGGTCAGTGCCCGGTAGAGGACAGTAGCCGCCTCCCTTTGCTGCGGATCGAGGTGGGAGTTACGACTGGACATCGCCAGACCATCCGATTCGCGTACGGTGGAGCAAACCACAACCTTCAGCGGAAAATTCAAATCCTGCACCATGCGTCGGATCACGACCGCCTGCTGAGCATCTTTCTGACCAAAGTAAGCCTTGTTAGGTTGGGTGGCGTTGAACAGCTTGGCGACGATGGTTGTGACGCCACGAAAGTGACCCGGTCGATGTATTCCTTCTAACGCTCGGGTAAGCGCCTCGACTTCCACCCAGGTCTGGAAGTCTGGAGGGTACATATCCTCATCGTTCGGCGCCCACACCAAGTCGACACCCTCAGCTTCGAGCAGAGACAGGTCGCGGTCAAAATCACGCGGATAGTTGTTCGAGTCATCATTCGCGCCAAACTGGGTGGGATTGACATAAATGGTCACCCCGACACTGGCGCACTCTGCGCGCGCCCGGCGTACGAGCGATAGATGACCCTGGTGCAAGAAACCCATCGTCGGCACCAAGCCGAAAGGACTGGGCAGCACTGCGCGGACGTCAATCAACTCAGCCAAGGTGGTCACGACCTTCATGTTTCATATCCAGAAAGAGGTAAAGCCAAGGCTCGAACCAGATGCCACAGGGTCCGGTTGACCGGTGTCGGCACGCCAAGGGATTCTCCCTCCAGAGCGACGGCACCACAGATAGCATCGATCTCGGTTGGAGCACCGCGTTGTATATCCTGAAACATCGAAGAATGATTGCTGGCCGTACGGCCTGCCACCTCGATGGCGACCGCACCAGGATTGGTGTGTAGTATGCGCACGCCTCGGGCGACAGCCACAGCCGTGGTCTCTTCGGCAGCCTCCGACATCAGCGCCAAGGCATGCGGACGAGCGAGCAGTTCACCATTGGGGATGCCCAACAAAGCGGTTAGAGGGTTTATGGCGGTGTTTATCGTCAGTTTCCCCCAGACCAAGCTCTCTAGATCCTCGGCAGTCTTGACCTCGAAGCCGGCTTGACGCAGCATCTCTGCCAGTGGAAGGAGGCGTGGGTGGGATGCAAGATACGTAGATCCGACACCACCAGCGCGCACCCGCCCCGGATCCAACAAAGTAGCACCAACGGTCGTCACCCCGAGAGCCGCTCGTTCTTCC
>JAUVOZ010000065.1 GCA_030598885.1 Anaerolineae bacterium
CAGATAGTGGTTTTGCCTCGAAATCAACGGCGGCTAAGACACAACTCGTCCCAACCACGCCAATGATCCATGGGAGGAGAACCCTCAAACGATTCATAGAGATCAAACCTCAAGAGTCTGCTGAAAAAGCACTCGCCAGCCGGAAAAGGGAATATATATTGGGTGTGGGCTTTGCCCACAAAACAATATATATCATTCTTTTTCGCGAATTTGGGCTTCTTTCAGTGCAGTCACCTCAATCGAAGTTGTATTGTGATAGTAAAACCATAACGAGCAAATCACGACGCAGAAAACGACCATCTGCAAGGGTACCAGAAAACGCGGATTATCCCCATGATCAACGAGCGTTTGCACGATTGAAATCCACCACACGAGCCCGGCGAATGCCACCATCTGCCGCCCAAAGCCCAGTCGCACTCGCCAGCTTTTCCTCATCAACGCGATAATACTGATTAATAAAAATAGCCCATTGGCGACGATCGAAATACCACGCCCAATCGGAATCATAAATGCGATCAGCCCGCGCGCGACACCCGATTGAACTACCAAGGGCTGCCAATAGACGGGCGCCTTCCAGAACGCGATCCACCCCTCCAAGGCATTACGCAGATACAAATCTGGATGTTGTAGAATGAGTTGTATCGAAAGCTGACTCATTTTTCGCGAAAGAGCATAGCTAGACAACCCAGAAGCCTCGGTCATCGCTGGGATAGCATCCCAGATGGCATTCGTCTGCACCCCCCGTTCGGCAATGTGTAGATCACGATAGTGCAAATACGTATCCCTTATTGACGCAACCGAATCCGGTAGGTACTCAAAATACTCTCCAGTATGTTGCACTAAGCTAAAGCCGCCCATTGTTGTGGGAGAGAGCATGTGGAAACGGTTGTAGATAAACAGCAACCATCCTCCCTGAATGAGAAGTGGACCCATCGAGAATACAAGAACCCGCAGCAATCGATGCCGCCAATCACCCTCTACAGCGAACCATACAAAAGGAACCAGCCAGACCGTCAGGGGAAAGAATAATGGGCGTACCATGCCCGTCGCGCTGGCACTTACCCCCAACACCAGAGCCAATATTATCCCTGCGACCTGATTATTCACTTGTCTTAATGCTACTAACAAGGTCAAGCTGAGGACGACCCAAAAGGTCGTTAGGGTCTCGGTTAGGAGGTTGGCTTCAAACAGGATTTGACCCGGGATTAAATTGTAGAGACTCCCCATTATTATCCCTAAGACAGTACTTCCCGTCACCCGCCAAGTCATCCAAAAAAGAAGCAACGAGATGAGCCAGCCAAGCGCCATTTGAGCTAGCCACACCTGCTCTGGGTCCAAACCTACTGCTGCGAGCAAAGCCGGGAAGCCTGGCACGCGTGTACCAGCGTAACCTTCTAAGGTAAGGCGTGACAGCACCCTTGCTAAGCGCATATAGCCATTCGTATCGGGGTAGGAAATCGGTTGATATACCGACCACAACCATGCGCGTTCGAGGACTCCAATTACAGCAAGAGCCACGCCCCAGCGAAATTGGGGCTCACTCATCCAAGACCGTATACGTGCACCCAGGCTATGTAGCACTGTCCTGTTCCATGCCTTGGAGAGATCGCCTGGCGCGTTCAATCCAGGTGTAGCGAGTTGCATCACTCCGCGCCTGAGATGCAAGATGCTGCCTTCGGTCCGGGTCTGAAGCCAGGGACCGGATGGAATCGTTCCAGGCATCAACATCCTCGGGAGGCACCAAAACTGCGTTCTTCTCATTCAATACTTCGCGCAACACCGGAAGGTCGCTCGAGATAATTGTTCGGGTGGCAGCAAGATATTCGAACACCTTCATCGGGCTGGCGAACCTAGCCGTATCACCGCCGCTGCTTACTGAGATGCGTCGTTCATACGGCATCAAAAGCATCTCACAGGCAGCCTGAACGAGCGGCAAACGCTCATTGGAGATAAAACCCAGCACCTGAACATTGTCCACGCCGCCTCCTGTAAGACGCCGCCGCCAACGATCAACCGCTGCGGGTTCACCACCGGCCCAGATGAATCGCATTGTTGGATTACGTCGGGCGAGCTCAAGCAAGAGGTCGATTCCCCGCCCCGGATAAAAATGCCCGGTGTAACCAACGGTGAACGATTCCTGCATGCCGAGCTCTCGCCGAGCTTCCTCCGGGGTGGGTAGATCTGCATAACGCACCAGATCGACCCCATTCGGAGCGATCACCACGAAGGGGGTCTCGAGGGTGACTTTGTATACCCTCTCCAACCAAGCCCGCAAGGCTTCGGTGGTAGGTAGCAAGCGGCGAGCACCCGAGCCGCGTAAATACTGACCAAACAGCCAGGGACCAAACCGCCCTTGAGGTTGGTCATGAAGCTCGAGAGCCGTCGGCAAGCCTCGCCTGGAAGCCAAAGCTGCAGCCTGCAAGGTCCTAACGTAATACAAATCTGCCCTCCAAAGCCGTGCTGCCAGTACCGCTCGTAGACAAAAATCGTAGCGTCGCAGGTGCCGCGCAGCCCTAATCCAGCAGATCTCGAAGCGATCCCTGATGCCATAATGCTCTGCCAGAAACTGCCATGAAACATCCGGCGTGCGACCTGGTAACCAAAGTTTTATCGTGTGACCCAGACCGACGAATGCTTGGCAGACCTTCATCACCTGAATCGAATTCGCCTTTTTGGAGGGAACCTCAGAGGTAGCAATGCAGGCGATACGCATAGTAGTTCAATCCCCGGTAGACAAAGCCGGCGCAAATTCAGCCCTTTGGATCTCACGCAAGGTCTTCCAAACCATGATACCTGAAGTAGCCAGGAAGTATCCGCTCAGCAGCACTGCCATCCCATTAGCACCCCAAAGCGGCACGAGAAGAATGGTTCCAATAATTTTAAGAACCGCCACTGCAAATAACACCTTTGTGGGATATTCCGGCAAACCCAGCGGAAGCAAGACCGATTGACTCCAGAAGAAAATATTTACCACGATCACCCCAACCAGAAGAATGAGCAGATTCATGTACGATGTAGGAAGGAATTCCAGGCCGTAAAGCGCAACAACCCACTGTCCAAATATCACCAACCCAATGCTCGCTGGTAAAGTCCATACAGCCGAGATTATACTCCCGCTGCGCAGGATGTATCGCACATTTTTCCAATGGCGGTTAGCAACTTCACGCGCCACCTCACGATAGGTCGTGCTGATCAGCGGAGTGACCGGGGTTATCAGAATATTTGTAATCGCCTTGGCAATTTTGTAATAACCGACTTGAAGCGGTGTGCTGAAAGCCCCTAACCAAAGCATCTCGCTGTCTCGGGTGACGAGCTTGAGAGTTCCTGAGAGGTTGGTGCTGACGGCAAAACGGATCAAGTCCCTTCTGCGATCAGATAGCAGTGAGAGCGGCACTCGCCACCACCCAGCCCCCCATTGTGCCCGAGCGTACCATAACGCGGCCCCAGAAATGCTCATAGCCAGGACGATTTTACCTACCAGATAAGCCAGCACCACCGACTCAATTCCTCCATCAACGATGAAAGCAATTATGATTAAGAGCAATGTGAGCAAACTTTGTACCACGGTAACGATTGCGATGGTTCTGAATTGGTTGAAGTACTGTAGCAGGCCGTTTCCGCTTTCATACATCAGGTTGGCCAATACCGAAAGTCCATAAAATATAAACAGACCCGTCAAGCCGGGATCATGGGCGAAGATTCGTGCTCCGAGCGGAGCCAGAGCAACGACGAGAATAAAGGCAATAAGAGAGCTCCCGACCTCAGCCATGATGGCGGCTTTAAAGACCGCCGCGGCATGGCGATTACGCCCTTTAGCATCAAACTCACCAATGTAGCTGACGACTAGTTGACCCATGCGGAAGGATGTCAGGCGGTTAATATTGCTGGCAAACTGGGTGATGATCCCCACATACCCAGCTCCGACGACCCCTAGTAGGCGCGCGGCCAGAATCCCTTGTCCCATGCTCATCGCGGCCGAGATAGTCTGAGCGCTGAACAAATACCCAGTATTACGCACAACCCGCTTCATCAGCGGGTGGCTTATAAATCGCTCTACTACAAATTTCAGGAAAGTAATGAGAGAATTAAACAATTGAGCCCCTCATTCAGAGGTATCCACCTGGCTCGCCCATTCCCGTTCCGCTAAATACCAGCTGACGGCAACTCTAAGCCCCGCTTCAAGAGAGACCTTCGGTTCCCATCCTAAAAGACGACCAGCTTTGTCCACCTGCGCCAAATTTGCTGTCATATCCGCCCGATGAAGCGGTCGATATTCAACTTTAGCTTTACGACCAAGTTGTCCCTCAAGTATCCGAATCAAATCATTAATTTTTACCACCTGGTGACCGCCCAGGTTGATAATTTCGTAGCCTACCGGTCGAAGAGCCAAGATCGTTCCATTAGCAATATCATCTACGAAGGTTAAACCGCGTGATTGTTCACCATCACCGTTGACGATAACCGTGCGATCCTCAGCAATCCACTGAATAAATCGGAATACTACCATATCCGGACGACCTGCTGGACCATAAACCGTGAAATAGCGAAGGATTGACACATCAATATCATGCAGATAATGGTAAGCATGACACATAACCTCAGCCGCCTTCTTGCTGGCAGCATATGGTTGGAGAGGAAAACTACTATCGGCATCTTCTGGTGTGGGCAATGGTGCATCGACGCCGTAAATGCTGGAAGTCGACGCAAATACAAATTTCGGAATATTGTAGTGACGACACAATTCCAATAAATTAAGCGTCCCAACGATGTTGGCATCAACATAGGTCCATGGGTTAGCAACACTTGGTCGCACCCCTGCTCTTGCCGCCAAGTTGATCACCGCTTCGAAGGGCGATATGTCTGCAATAAGGTCGGTTAATGTCTCATGATCGGTGATGTCGATCTTGTGGAATAAAAAGCCTGGGCGACCCTGCAATCGCCCTAGGCGCCATTCCTTCAATCGCACATCGTATGCGTCATTCAGGTTATCCAGACCGATAACCTGATGACCATCTTCCAACAAATATTCTGTGACCCGTGAGCCGATAAAGCCGGCTGCACCAGTAAGCAAGTAGCGAGCCATCAGAGCCTCACCACTTTAGGATCATCTAATCCCGCCGCGCCCAATGCGTTTCGTGTGTCAAACACTAACTCAGCTGACTGGGCTACCGCCGGGTAGTCAACAGTAGCGTGATCGGTGATGATGATCACACAATCCGCCTGCTTTACCGCCTCGATCAGATCTGGAACTGATCTCATATCCCATCCTTCGTGTCCAATCGATGGAATGTAGGGATCGTAATACTCCACCTGGGCTCCCTTCCCGAGCAACAAACCAATCACATCCAAAGCGGGGGATTCGCGCGTGTCTGATATGTTCGGCTTATAAGCCACACCTAGGATCAAGAGCCGAGAACCCTTTAAAGGTTTTCCTCGGTCATTGAGAGCATCCTGTACCCGATCTACAACGTAGCGTGGCATGCTGGTGTTGATCTCGCTTGCCAGTTCAATGAAACGAGCATTGTATTTAACGCTCTTGAGTTTCCATGAGAGATAAAGCGGATCAATGGGGATGCAGTGACCTCCTAAGCCTGGGCCAGGAGTGAACTTCATGAAGCCAAAGGGTTTCGAGGCCGCGGCCTCGATCACCTCCCAAACATCAATACCCAGTCGATCACACATTAATGCTACTTCATTCACCAGGCCGATGTTCACCGCCCGGAAGGTGTTCTCAAGCAACTTCGTCATCTCCGCCACTTCAGTAGATGAAACTCTTACAACACTCTCCATCGCCTGGCTGTACAGCGCGGCAGCCACTTCGGTACAGGCGTGGGTGATCCCGCCGACTATCTTAGGGGTGTTGACCGTCGTCCAATCCTTACGACCTGGGTCCACCCGTTCTGGGGAAAATGCCAAGAAAAGATCTTTTCCCACCACCAGATCGTCGGTTTCAAGTTCTGGCTGAACAATTTCCCGCGTCGTACCAGGATAAGATGTAGACTCGAGAATAATCAGCATCTCAGGGTGAAGAACTGATCGTAAGGACTGGGTAGCTGAAACTATAAACGAGAGGTCTGGATCGCCCGTCTTACGCAAAGGAGTGGGCACGCAAATGCTCACCGCGTCCACATCAGCCAGGGTCTGGTGAGAAGTACTCAACTCGAGTAAGTCCTTTTCGATCAATTCCACAACCTGCTCACTTGATACATCTTCGACATAACTCCGTCCTTGTTCCAGCTCTACAATCTTCTCTGGGTCAGAGTCAATTCCGACAACACTGAAACCCGCCTCGGCTAGCAAGACAGCCAGGGGAAGACCGACATAGCCAAGTCCCACAACGCCGAGGCGCGCTTGTCGAGTAGAAAATCGATCCATGAGCTCCCGTGCAGCCGGCGGTAAATCAGAAATATGCTGGGTCATAGGATGGGTTTACTCCTGATACTGGGGTAAATCAGAATAAATTGAGTTGCTCTGGATCGGCAGGTTGCTCAACATCCAGGGATGATATCTGTTGATTGTGAGCGATGAGTCCTGGTAAGAGAGCGAAGTCTTCTGTTACCACACTTCGCAGAGAGGGCTGATGTAAAGCCGCGGCCGGATGGTACATGGGCACCACCAGTCGATCCATGATCATACTTGCTTTTCCATGAATGGCACTGATACGCACGTTAGTAAAGTATCGAGCCATGGAAAACCGCCCCAAAGTGACGATGACCTTTGGGTTGATAGCTCGGATTTGACGGTCCAGGTACTTCGCACAAGCTCGCATTTCATCAGATTGTGGATCGCGATTGCCAGGAGGACGACACTTGATGACATTACAAATAAACACCTGTTCACGGTTCATGCCAATACTGGCCAACAATTCCTCCAGAAAGCGGCCGGCAGCACCCACAAAGGGACGACCCTGTTCGTTTTCGTGGAAGCCAGGACCTTCTCCAATGAATACCAGATCGGCGTTGGCGGGACCTTCGCCGGGGACTGCATGCTTGCGCGAATGATGTAGCTTGCAATCAGTACAAACTGCTACTTCAGACGCGATTGCCTCGAGCTCTTCTTCTGGATTCACCAGCCACCTCCATCTACCTCAACTTGTTTCTTGTGCAGGTCGGTTAATGCCATTAATAATGCATCCTCGTTGTTATCATGGTAATAATTCGTCTTTCGACCTTCGATCACAAACCCATTTTTTAAATACATATTCACCGCCGCATGATTTGACACACGCACCTCAAGCGTGGCAATCTCGGCTCCCATGCCCAACGCCCATTTAAGCACCGCCATAAGCAACCTCTCTCCGATCCCTTGGCGCCGATGATCGGGATGAACAGCTAATGTGCTAATATGAATCTCATCCGCAATCAACCAGCAACCAGCAAACCCAATCAAAAATGGGGGGCGAACTACATCTAGCTCTGCAACAAGCAGATGCGCAGCTGGGTTCCTCGTCAGTTCAAACCGATAGGATCGCTCTGGCCAGGGCAGCGGAAACGACAGGCGATCAATCTGAAGCACGACCGGTAAGTCATCGAGAGTCATCTCCCGAATGAGCACATCCGAAATCTTCTGCTTCACAACGCGCTCTCGCCTCGAGGTTTGAGGTAGATCAATGCCAGAGCGGCTGGATCGGAGACCTTCCCAGACCGCACCTGCTCCCACGCCAACTCCGCCAGGAAGCTAGGTCGACGGATACACTGCGCCGGAGGCGCTAACACGGCTTGTGGTTCATTGGAAAGTGCTTCGCGCCCACGGGAGTCAACCTCACCACAAATGTAAGTTCTCTCCTTAAGGCGATCAAGCACATCTACCCAGGTTAGGCTTTCGGCCTCCGCCTGGGATTGCCAACCATTATGCCCCCATTTGTACCACATCCCAGCGATACGCTTCCGTCCAGCCTGGATCACTGCCAACATGGGTTCAGGTCGATGGGGTTGGCTTCGGGCGAGGATATCAAATGTGGGGATGCCCACCAGCGGCAGATTATGTGCCAAGGCTAAACCCTTGGCTAAGGCCATGCCGATGCGTAAGCCGGTGTATGAGCCAGGTCCTAACGCGACGGCTAACCCGGTCAATGAAGCTGGTGTGCCCCCTACCCTACGCAACATAAGCGCCACTTCGGGGGCTAGCTCGATTGTATGGTGATTGATACCCAGCCATACAGATTCTGCCAGCACTAGGGATCCATCATGTAGTGCAATACCGGTCATCCGAGTGGCGGTGTCTAATGCAAGCAACATCATCAAGCCCCAAAGGTTACTTTGCGAAATTGACGTAGCATACGTTCATAGCGTAAACCAAATGCCTCGAAGTGCAATCCTCGCCGCAAATCATCCACCCAGCGCAGGCTGACCCATAAACGTTGGGGGGTAAGTGCCTCAGCTACCCGCTCTGGCCATTCCACCAACACAGGACCATCTCTTTCCAATAATTCCTCTATACCAAGTGCCACCGCTTCGGCAACACCGCTTAGGCGGAAAGCATCGAAGTGATATAGAGTAGCGGCGTCTGCCCGTCGATACTCATTTATCAACACGAAGGTTGGACTGGTTGCTGGATCAAGCGACCCCCAGCCACGTGCAATTCCCTGGGCTAATGTCGTTTTTCCAGAACCAAGATCACCCGTTAAACAAATTAAGTCGCCTGGCTGCAACAGTTCACCCAGACGAACCCCAAAACGCTGGGTTTGCTCAGGACTGTGACTTAGGAATTCGAGGCTGTGCTCATCCAGTATGGGCATGTATCGAGACGGATTATACGCCAGCCGTCCTGCACCTACAAGCAGTTATGGACGGTGACGGTATGATGATCTTCAGACGTAAAAGGATAAGCAAGTATCTTCAACGGACTTCGGTGCCCCTCAGGGTTAAATACTGCCTATGGATTGATATTCTCCTTAGAAGAAATTGTCTTATCTCTCACACCTGCAACCTGACGTGGGAACAGATTGCCCCTTTCCTTCCAGTCGCCTACGTGCTACCATCTATCCCATGCGGGTCTTGGTCATCTCAGACATCCACTCTAACCTCACCGCACTGGAAGCGGTCATCGACGCTGCCGGACCACACGATGCTGTCTGGTGCTTAGGAGACTTGGTAGGGTATGGACCAGACCCGAACGAATGTGTCGAACAAGTTCGTTCTTTCCCCGAGTTACTCTGTCTTATCGGTAACCACGACCAAGCTGCCTTGGATAAGATCCCTCTTTCGCGTTTTAATCGAGACGCGGGTGACGTCGCCGCCTGGACACAGCAAGTACTGACCGAGGAAAGTAAAAACTTCCTTCACGCGTTACCCAATAAAATCATCTTCGACCATTTTACCCTAGTACATGGGAGCCCTGATCAGCCAGTTTGGGAGTACATTCTTGATACCCATACTGCTGACCGCAGCTTCGATATCTTCAAGACGGAATATTGCCTAGTTGGACATACCCACTTGCCACTCATCTTCCACCGCCCGTCAGAAGAGACTATCACAGTGAGTTTGCCAGTGGATTGGGAAGAAGCCATGCCTCTAGTCGAGCGGATGATTCTCAACCCCGGCTCGGTGGGACAACCTCGAGATAGGGACCCTCGCGCCTCCTATGCAATTCTCGACCTCGAAGCTAACACCTGGGAGATGAAACGCATAAGCTATGACATCAGTCAGGTGCAATCGCGTATTATGGAAGCCGGCCTCCCCGAACGACAAGCACTGCGGCTCATGGCTGGATGGTGAACAGGAACTATCCGGGCATGTTAGACGTCCTAGAAATGAAAACCCGATCATTTGAAACCAGGAGACGATTGCCATGAGCAAGCAAATCACACTCATTTTATCTTTATTCATTGCCATAGTCTTGGCTGCGTGCGCCCCAGCTGCGAGCCGCAGCTTTGAGCAGGGATTCGCCGGCGAGGCACCCCTACCGGAAATGGTCGTCGAACGCGAGATGGTTGCTGGTGCCCCACCTGCCGAACCCAACTCACATTTCGCTTCCCAAGATGTAGTTGCTGAGAGGCTGGTGATCCGCAATGCAAACCTCACACTTGTCGTCACCGACCCAGCTCAATCAGTGGAAGCCATTAGCCAGATGGCTCAAGAGATG
>JAUVOZ010000010.1 GCA_030598885.1 Anaerolineae bacterium
CGTGCGGTCCCTGGCCCCGGTTCATCAACATCCGCAGGTAAGCGGCCATATCCGCCGGCGTGGAGGCGATACTGCCGGCGCCTTCTGCATGTTCGAGCCATGTCGCTGGGACGAGTGAACGGTCTCGAGGCAGAGGGCGATCGTCGTAAAAGCCCTCGTAGCCCACCGTCAGGCGTTTGCGCGTGTCGTGGGTGATGATGGGATCTGTACTGGTCATCCCCAGAGGGTCGAGGATGCGCGCCTGGATGATGTCCCCGTAAGGCTGCCGCAGTAGCTCCTCCAGGATCACTCCAAGCGTCTTGTAGCCGGCGTCTGAGTAATGATAATAAGTGCCCGGAGGCGCGGTGGCTTCCGTCTCGCGCAAGGCCCAAACTTCATAGCGCGCCTCGCCCGGAAAGTCCGCCCCCATGGTGATGCCGGCCATATGGCTCATCAGGTGGTGCGGAGTGATCGGCTCGTACTCCGATTGTATTTCGAACCATGGTAGGTAACGCGTAACTGGTTCGTGCAGGTCTAACAACCCCTCTTCCCGCAGTTGCTGTAAGGCAATGCTGGTAAAGGACTTGCCTATCGAACCGATTTCAAACAGCATCTCCGGTATGACGGGTGTCTTAGCGGCCACGTCAGCAAAGCCATAGGTCGAAATACGGAGCAGTTTCTCACGATCGGTCACCGCTATAGCCACACCAGGGACATTGGTGATCTTCATCTTCTGTTTGATGAATTGGTCTAGGCGCTTGAATGCTTCTCCAAAGTCCGTCATTATGTGATCTCCTTTTATGACCGCTTACGTTTGCATCCGTTTCACTTTCCAACGGTTCAAACCACGGCTTCTCAGGTCAATCCAGATCCGGTGAACCAAATGCTCTATAAGGTGCAAATTTGAACTATTAGAGCACTTTTCCGGGTAAAGCGTCTGTGTGTTGACCTTGATCAATGACTACCACACCATTGACGATGACGTAAGGTATACCCACAGGATATTGATGTGGGTTAGTGTAGGTCGCTTTGTCAGCGACGGTCTGAGCATTGAATAAAACCAGGTCAGCCCACGCGCTCTCACGGATCACCCCCCGATCGGTCAAGCCAAATCGATCAGCAGTAACCGAGGTCATCTTCTGCACCGCTTCTTCCAACGAGAGCACATTCTCCTCACGCACGTAGCGTCCCAGCACCCGCGGAAAGGTGCCATAATAACGCGGGTGGGGTTTACTTTTAGCCAGCACACCGTAAGGGGCCAGGGCTTCACCGTCGCTGCCCACCACCACCAAAGGATGGCGCATCAAGATGCGCACATTGTCCTCTAATTGACCGAAACATACGCACTCCACCTGCCCCTGGCTGACCACAATCAAGTCGAAAGCAGTTTCCAGCGGGTCTTTTCCCTCATCCGCGGCGATTTCGGTGATATTTTTACCCTGCACATCTGGTCGGGGACCACAATTAGTGATCAGGAGATCGGTCCAATCGCGCATGCCTCCGCGATCTTCCCATTCGGCGCGGTTCTCCTCCCAGTCTTTCCTGAGCCGGGCTCGTATCTCAGGGTCGCACAGTCGCTCTGCGACGACCTTGCTCCCACCCGCTTGGGCCCAATAAGGAAGAATATACGCCAGCCAGCTCACGCCAGCGGTATAAGGGTACTGATCACATCCTACCCTTACCCCCTGCGAATTGGCATCCTCGATCATGGACAGCAGCTGGTCGACGCCCTCCCAGTTTCGATAGCCTTCAAGCTTGATGTGAGAGATCTGTACCTGGATCTCAGCCTGTCTGCCAATCTCGATGGCTTCGGCCACCGCTTCTAACAGGCGATTGGTCTCGTTGCGGATATGAGTGGCATAAATGCCACCGTAGCGTGTTGCCGCTCTTGCCAAACCGATCACCTCATCTGTTCGGGCGTAGAAACCTGGTGGGTAAAACAACCCAGTGGATAAGCCACGCGCTCCCTGTTCCATTGCCTCCGCTACCAACCGCTCCATTTCAGCCTGCTGCTCTAATGTAGGCTGCACGTCATTAAAACCCAATACAGCTCCTCGCACCGTGTTGTGTCCAACCAGGGGTACAACATTCAAAGCGGTCCCTGAGTGGCGTAGACGTTCTAAGTAGTCGGTCATACTCGCCCAAGTGATGTCCAAACCAAGACTCGTAGCTCCAGCCCTCGCCTCCTCCACAATCGCACCCAACAGCGGAGCGGGTGAGCCGCCGCAGTTGCCGATGACCTCGGTAGTCACCCCTTGGTGGATTTTGCTCTCAGCCCGTGGTTCGACCAGTAGGGTAAGATCTGAGTGGGTGTGAGGGTCAATGAAGCCTGGGGCTAGGTGCAACCCCTGAGCCTCGATCGTGCGCTCTGCTTGCTGCTCAACGCTCTCTGCCACCACAGCTATACGACCTTCTGCAATTCCTACGTCGACCTTGAAAGCAGGGCTGTTGGTGCCGTCTATCACCATTCCGTTCTTGATCAGAATATCGAGCATGTTCTATACCTTTCCTGCATTATGACTAGGTCTTAGTGGAAACCCATTATATCGTTCGTTCACCTAACGCTGTGCTTGTCGCCTGGCGGCGTAATCCGCCGTTAATAGCGCGCTACCCAATTGCACCCGCACCAGTTTCTGGATAGGAACCACGGTATAGTCTAATTCAGCTTCTAGGTCAGCAGCATGCTCTTTAAAGGTCGCTACGGTCGCATCGCGTGTAGAAGACAGCGACGGTGATACACCTGTCGTAGCTATCTGAGCTTCGACCATTCGTACAAACATCCCCAGGCCAAGCAGTCGGTAGAATCTATGGATCACCAGGCTGTCAAACTTTTCCGCCACTGTCGCCATCTCTGCGGTCTTAGGATCTGCTCGCACCCAGTTTTCCTCAGCAGTTAATTCCACCAGAGAAACTCTAAAGGTCTCCTCGATCGCATCGCGGAAGGGGGAATGCACAGTCAGTTCACCTTTCACAGCGTCGTACAGCTCTTTCATATAGCTGACGTTCTCTTTGGTCTCTTCTATAGCTTTTAGAAGTGCATCTCTTCGAACAATGTCCGACTCTGAGGTGTCATTGATCGCTGGGTGATAAAAATAGGGCATTTCACAGATCAGAGTGAAAGGATCGCAGAAAGTCCGGGCATACTCAAAACTCAGCGTGCCGCCCGAGATGATCTCAGCCGGATCGGTAGCAATCTGTTGTTCAAGGAAATCATACTCAGCAGCAATAGATGAATCCTTATATATGGCACTGGCGAATTTCATCTCATAGGGCATCTCCGGTTCGCCCAGGTGCAAGGGCAAGCCTTGGCTTTCGACAAGTTTGTGGAACGGTTTATACAACTGTGGTGCTTCCTCCCAGATGTAATAATACACACCACCAAAGTCCGAATTATGCAGCGAATACATAAAATCAGGCCTTACTTTCTCGATCAGATCCATCAGCGCCTGCGTCTCGGGCAGCGGGTCGTGAAAGTGGAGGGTCTTGTAATCTATGGGAAAGGTCCATGCCACCTGTTGGTAAGCAGGTGGGCGGTAGTAATGACGAGCATAGTTCTCTATCGAGAATGGTCCCTTGAACCAGCCCTCATTGAGACGGGTGCCGTCGGGGTCTATGCACTTGACTAAATGCCAGGTATAGCCCAAGGATTCACGCAACCCATCGTCCTCTGCCAACCGAAGCGACAAATACTCCAACATCATGCTGCCGATGGGCTCATTTGGATGGGGCATGGCAAAGAGCAACGCCTGTCTGGGGCCACTGCCTATCTTGATCGCCTCGATAACATCTCCCTGTCTCGAATGGCCGATTGGTAGGACCTTCACGACTTTAGGATGTCTATTCGCCAGTTCGTGGGTGCTGGCAATCAGTTCATCTACTGTGAGGAAGACCTGGTAGTCGGGAACATCGTTTAGAATGTTAAGGACATCATCGAATTTCATTGACTTAGTGCCTCCTTTTAGCTATTTGCATGCAGTAGAGACCCAAGCTGAAGGGCTTCTGCATTGAAGTTCCTTCAACAGGCACTATAGTTAGGTAATTCCTATCTGTCAAACCTGCCTATATGTCGTGCTAGACGAAGGACTCACCTCGACTTGTGTTGATGATCAGCCGCCAGATGCGGGTTACTTCCAGCAAATCGGTACCGTTATAGGCTAGGGTACGCCCAGATATCCAGTGATGGCCGCATTGAAGCCCGGTTCCCCACCTGATTGACTGCGGACGAAAGAATTATTTAGGTTGATCTGCCCATGCTATAATCGCCGTCAATCATCGATGATTACCCGGAGGCCCAGATGTTTGACCAAGAGAAGCTGGACGCACTGCGCCAGTCCCTGGACGAGTGGACGAAGAAAACCCTGAACCAGACCCTCACCCGCCTACCTGAACGCCGCGAACAGTTCCTCACCACCTCTTCCGAGCCGGTCAATCGTCTCTACACACCCCTCGACATCGCTGACATGGACTACCTACGGGATATGAGCATGCCGGGCGAATACCCGTATACCCGCGGCGTCCACCCCACCCTGTATCGCGGCAGACCCTGGACAATGCGCATGTTCGCCGGCTTCGGTACCGCCGAGGAGACCAACCAACGCTTCCGCTACCTGCTCGATCAGGGTCAGACCGGACTATCAACCGCCTTTGATCTACCAACCTTGATGGGATATGACTCCGACGCGCCTGAAGCGCTGGGCGAGTTTGGAAAATGCGGTGTGGCCGTCTCCTCGCTCAAAGATATGGAAATCCTGTTCAAGGACATCCCGCTCGATCAAGTCTCAACCAGTATGACGATCAACTCGCCAGCGGCGGTGACGTGGGCAATGTATATCGCGGCCGCCGAGAAACAAGGCGTTGGTCAAGATCAATTACGGGGAACAACCCAAAACGACATCCTCAAGGAGTACATCGCTCAAAAGGAGTATATATTCCCACCCAAGCCTTCCATGCGGCTGGTGACCGACACCATCGAATACGGTAGCCAGCACTTGCCGATGTGGAACACGATCTCGATCTCTGGTTATCACATCCGTGAAGCAGGGTCAACCGCAGCCCAGGAATTGGCCTTTACCCTGGCCGACGGTATGGAGTATGTCCGCTGGGCGCTTGAGCGAGGCTTGGAGATTGATGACTTTGCCCCACGCTTGTCTTTCTTCTTCAACGCTCACAATGACTTCTTCGAGGAAATTGCCAAGTACCGCGCCGCTCGGCGCATCTGGGCTCAAGAAATGCGACATACTTTTAAAGCTCAGAACCCGCGTTCCTGGCTGATGCGATTTCACACACAGACCGCAGGAGTCAGTCTGAGTGCCCAGCAGCCAGAGACCAACATCGTGCGGGTTGCCATTCAGGCGCTTGCCGCCGTTTTAGGCGGCACCCAATCACTGCACACTAACTCGATGGACGAGGCACTCGCCCTCCCATCAGAACACGCTGCAACGATCGCCCTGCGTACTCAGCAGATCCTAGCCGAGGAATCAGGCGTTGCCAACACTATCGATCCACTCGGAGGTTCCTACTACGTTGAAACGCTGACCAATCGGATGGAAGCCCAGGCAAGGGAATATTTCAGTCGCATCGAGGAACTGGGTGGGGTGCTACCCTGCATCGAAGTCGGGTTTTTTCAACGCGAGATCCACGAGGCAGCTTACCGTTATCAACGCGAGATTGACGATGGGGAGCGTTTCATTGTTGGCGTCAACGCCTTCAACGACGAGGCACCACTTTCGATCCCCCTGTTGGAAATGGATCCGCAGGGCTACCAACGCCAAGCTGACCGATTGAATGAACTCCGCCGCAGCCGTGATAACGGCGCAGTCGGTCAAGCGTTAGATCAATTACGTATCGCCTGCAGCAGCACTAAGAATACCATGCCGGCGATCCTCGACGCTGTCCGCGCATACGCCACCCTGGGTGAAATAATCAACGTGATGAAGAAGGTCTTTGGGACCTATGAAGAACCAAATTGGATTTAGACAAGCCTTCATCATGTGAATGAGCAAGTTGAGGATCTTGCATCACAACTTCTGTATGGAACAGAAGATATTTAGCCTCGAGATATTAATTTCAGCGGTAGAACTGCAGGGTCCAAATGACCAGCCAGGTCAGCTAACCAACCCGAGAGGGCATTCCATAGGATGCCTCCGGGTTCCCCCCCATAGGCGCGAACTGACCCCAGTCCTCCACACCAAAATAATGTACCGCGGTCTTGAGCAGCATGCGGGTGTGAACGAGAAAGTATTCCCGCACGACAGGATCCAAATCGCTCAAGAACGTGTTGATGTCCGAGCGTAGATCTTCCATCGGTTTTCGGATATAAATTCTCAACCAGGCAATGGCGTTCTGGCGATATGGCTCCTGTAAGGTGTCGATCCATTCAACCAGATCCGTGGCTTCTTTTTCACAGCATAACATCGGTCTACTTCCCTCCGGTCTAGACGGCAGGGCTATCAGCCCCCAACGGTCCGATGAAGTAGGTGCAAGCTTTAGGCCACAGGCGTTCCAGCACAGACTGGTGCAACATGCCCCGGCAACGGTTACTGTTACCCTTGAAGCTACCAATGCGTTTCGGCTAAGATTGGACAGGTTTAATTAATTAACCTACTATCCAATGTTGACTCCACAAAAAAAGGTCAACCTCGAGAAGAGGGGTTTTTTTAGTTCACTCAATGACGTAATCGTGGGATAATGGATATCATTCAGCTTTGAACGGCGGAGGTCGGAGATGACAAACACCAAGAGGAAGAAAGGGGTCATCGCAATCTTAACCGGAGGCGGGGATGTTCCTGGATTAAATCCAGCCATCAGAGCAATAACCATCAGAGCGCTCAGAGAAGACTATCAGATCATTGGCATTCGTCGAGGATGGGCTGGTGCAATAGATATCATACCCGACAAGAAAGCTGACAATAGTAATAACTACCAAATTCTGACCGAAGAAATCGTAAACAAAGCCGGTCGAACGGGAGGCACCTTCCTACACACCTCCCGTACACTTCCCAGCCATGTGCCCCTAAGGAATGTTCCAGCCCACTTGGAAGATAGGTTCGATGCAGAAATTAACGACCTAACTCCGGAGGTGATTAGAAATCTAGATTACTTGGGAGTCGATTATCTTATTCCAATAGGTGGTGATGATACGCTTAGTTATGCCGCACAACTTAACCAGGAAGGGGTTAAAGTTGTTGGTATACCCAAGACGATGGATAACGATGTGCCAGGAACGGATTACTGTATCGGATTCAGCACATGTGTTACCCGGATAATTATGATGACCAATCTTCTAAGAACTTCAGCTGGTTCTCACGAGAGATTTATGGTTATTGAAGTTTTCGGGCGTTACGCCGGTTTTACAGCCATGCTTCCAACTATGGCTGGTGCAGCCGATCGATGTGTCATTCCTGAGTATAAATTCAACATCGAGAAACTTACCGAATTATTAGCCAATGACCGCTGCAAGAATCCAAGCAAATATGCGGTTGTCCTCGTGTCAGAAGGCGCAATGTTTGAGGGGGGCGAAATGATTTTCGAAGATGAGAAGAAAGATGCATATGGACATGCGAAATTAGGCGGTATTGGCGATATAGTCTCCGCGAAATTACGTGAACTCTCACCTCAATATAACAACGGCAAACCGATAAGTATCGTCAACCAAAAATTAGGCTACTTAGTGCGCGGTGGTGATCCTGATGCCATCGATTCGATCGTTCCTATGGCTTACGGGAATCTGGCATTGGATTTAATTCTCGCCGGAATTCACGGCCGGCTTGTTGTCCTTAAAAATGGGCGATATGACAATGTGCCTATTGATGTGGTCACCGGTTCCAGTAAAAAAGTTAATGTCGAGAAATATTACAACACCGAACGATTGCGCCCTCATTACAAACGCTTACAAATGAAACCGCTGTTTATTATTACCAACGATTAATCTCACTGCACGCATGATATTGAGTTCAGCATGTGAATACTTTTGAGCCTAAGTATCTACGCCTATACCACGATGGAGAGCTAGCCCGTCGGGCTGAGCTTGCTCGCGAGCGGGAACAAGCTTGCGATCTGTGCGCACGTTACTGCCGCGTCGACCGTGCTGACCGAAACGGAGCATGTCGCACCGGACTGAGGGCATGGGTAGCCTCTCATGGACCCCATCACGGGGAGGAGGAACCGCTGCGCGGCTGGCGTGGCTCGGGCACAATCTTCTTCTCATGGTGTAACCTGCGCTGTCAGTATTGTCAAAACCACGATATCAGCCAAGCCGCGGCGGGGCGCGAACTGGAACCAGAAGAAATCGCGGCGATAATGCTGTCCCTTCAAGAGACGGGTTGCCATAATATTAACCTCGTTTCTCCATCTCACGTGGTGGCTGAGATACTCGAGGCGTTGGTGATCGCCGTCGATCAAGGTCTGCATTTACCTTTGGTGTACAACACCGGAGGCTACGATTCGCCTGAAGCCCTTGCCGTGCTAGATGGTGTAATTGATATTTATATGCCAGACATGAAGTACAGCGATCGCCTCATCGCTAGGAGTCTTTCGAAAATCGGGAATTATCCGCAGGTTAATCAGGATGCAGTGCGCGAGATGCACCGCCAGGTGGGAGACCTGACGCTTGACTCACGCGGCGTCGCTCAGCGAGGACTGCTAGTTCGTCACCTGGTCTTACCTGAAGGGCTGGCTGGCACAGCCGAGGTGGTTCGTTTCCTGGCCGAGGAAATTTCTCCCCTGACATACCTGAATCTCATGGATCAATATCGCCCGGCTTTCAACGCCCACAATCACCCACCGCTCAATCGAAGTTTGACCTCTGATGAATATGGTCAGGCGCTCAAGATGGCTCGGGATGCGGGCTTGACCCGCCTCGACAAACGTCTAAGGGGAATTTCATTATCGTGGTGAAATCAGCCTCTCAACTACCCGCTTTCGATTCCCCTGGAACAGAAAATCCATTTCTCTAACCAACTAAACGGCCACACAAATAAGCCCAAGCGCGAGAAAGGGTTTTTCACTCGCTCAGCTTGATAATTGATCCGAGGATGTAGCCGGAGGTGTCAGAACTGGATTATGGAAGGATCAGCGAGCCAGGATCAACGCCATCTCATAAAATCCCATATTGGGGCACCGCGAGCTTTTGATGACCTCTTCGAGCGGAATGGTTATAATCTCCCGCCCTTCAAGGCCGACCATCACATCAGTCTTTCCCCCCAGCAACGCCTCCACTGCCTTAACCCCCATCCGGGTTGCCAGCATACGGTCGAAGGCAGTTGGACTGCCTCCACGCGGGACGTGGCCTAAGATGGTTACCCGGGTTTCGAAACCCACCTCGTGTGCGTTGAGGTGAGCCGCCACCTCGTCGACGTCTAACGATGCCCCCTCGGCCGCGATAATGATGGCATGTGTCTTGCCGCGAGCATAAGCATCCTCGACCGCCTCCGAGACCTGCTCCAGGCGGGCCTCGACTTCCGGTATCAGGATTATTTCCGCCCCACAAATCACGCCGACTATCAACGCTAAGTAGCCACACCCTCGGCCCATGGTTTCGACCAGAAAAGCGCGCTGATGGGAAGAAGCTGTGTCACGCAACTTATCGACCGCGTGCATAATCGTGTTCAAGGCCGTATCGACGCCGAGCGACATGTCAGTTCCCCATACATCGTTGTCGATCGATGCCGGGGCACCGACAACCGGGAAGCCTAACTCCGCCAGGACGTGAGTGCCCTTCATCGAGCCATCCCCACCAATTACTACCAACCCATCAATACCTGCCTCGTTCAATTCGCGCAATGCTTGACGCTGCCCTTTGGGATTAAGGAATTCGGGGCAACGCGCCGTACGTAGAAATGTTCCCCCTCGATGAATGATTCCACTCACATCACGCACCCTCAAATGGGACATTTCTCCTCGGATCAAGCCGTCGAAACCTTCCTGGATGCCAATAACCTCCACCCCTTGTGCAATGGCGGAACGCACTACCGCTCTAATGCAGGGGTTGATTCCAGGAGCATCTCCGCCAGAGGTCAGAACACCAATCGTTCGAAATTTCATTGAATCATCAAAGGCTCAACCCGAACTGAGCCCTCTCCCAACAAGGTCAGGAGCTGAGCATGCAATTCAGGGCAGTATCCTGTCGTCGAGCTGGGGAACTCCAGGTGGTATCGACGTGAGGTCTCGAACACATGGAAGGCAAAGCGATCGCGGCCCGGATATGATGTCAGCAAACCATGGACGCGACGCATACGCAGCGCGTCCCGCCGCCTGTCGCCGGTTGATTTGAGTATGACTATCACCATTTGCGCATCGGTTCGTCCGGAGAGTTCGCGCGCCAAAGACATCAGAGGACTGATCTCTGTCGGTTCCGTCGACAGCAATGGTGGCAAAGTGGATCCCTTTCCCGGAACGGGCGCACCCTCGCTCGCCTGTGAACCTAGCTGTTCCTCGTCGAAAACAGCTATTGGGGACGATTGCGGTTTTCCAGGTTTCGGACTAAGCGAGGTTTCGATCGGGGTATCCGCTTCCTTAACGCGTTTAACCACATGCTCCACAGCGGGGGTCGTTCCCCAATATTCCTCCTCCATCTGGGGTGATAGATCAGGCACCTCATACCCAGGCTGCATCGGCTCGGGTTCCCCGTACGGTATAGTCGGCGGATCTTCGACCTCGGGTGCCGGCGGTGCGGTTTTGGTCGGTTGAACCATTTTCAAGTCGGCGGTGATCATATCCACCAGCACCTTTGGGTCACCTCGTTCAGTATCGACCTTGCCTTTCACCAGCACAATCATTTCCGGCTGTAACCACTTGGCTACATCGCTCCAAATTCGGTTGAAAACCACCAGTTCGATCATACCCTGCAGATCCTCAAGAGTGACGAAACCCATGTCTTTTCCATTCTTGGTTTGATAGGGACGGATATGGCATATCTCACCTGCCACACATACCTTTTGCCCTTGGGTTGCGTCCCCAAGCTCCGCGCTGAAATGGGTTACCACTCGCGCCAATTCTTCCACATGTGGAGTGAGCGGGTGATCAGAGACATACACCCCCAATAACTCCTTCTCCCAGCCAAGCTGGCGACGCCGAGGCGCTTCAGAGATTACCGGAGACACAGCCAGGTCATCGGAGATACCAGTGGAGGCACCGAAAAACGACATCTGACCGACATCAATCGCCCGGAAGTGAGTTGATGAAAGGGCCAGGATCCGCTCTAGCGAATCGAGCATGGCCATGCGCGAACCCAGGCAATCAAGAGCTCCAACCTTCACCAGACTCTCAAGTGCCCGTTTGCCCACATGTCGTAAATCCACCCGTCGGGCAAAATCTTCTAAGCTCTCGAAAGGATCGCCCTCCCGACGTGCTTTGAGTATCGTCTCGACTGCGCTCTCGCCGACGTTCTTCACCGCGCCCAGGCCAAAGCGGATACCTGCTGGTCGGTCGAGGCGATCCTCGATCTCAAAATCGAGGCCGCTGGCATTGATGTCCGGTGACAGCGCATCTAAACCCATGCGGCGGCAATCGGCGATATAAATGGCCACTTTGTCATTATCATGCTTGAAAACCGAAAGCAAGGCAGTCATATATTCGAGGGGATAATGCGCCTTCAGGTAGGCAGTCTGCACACAAATCACCGCATAATCAGCAGCATGACCCTTGGGGAAGCCATAGCGAGCGAAAGTCTCCCATTCGTCGAATATCGCGCTGGCGGTACTCTGGGGAATACCACCCTGTACTGCGCCGGAAACGAACTTTTTTCGCTGCTGTTGGAGAGCGTCAGCCCTCTTCTTGGCCACAGCCTTTCTTAAGTTGTCCGCCTCCGAAGCAGAATAACCGGCCAGGTTCATAGCCGTATACATGATCTGCTCCTGGTAGACTGTGATCCCGTAGGTTTCCTCCAGTATGGGAGCCAACGCCGGATGGAGGTAAGTCACTTCCTCTTGACCGTGCATTCTTCGTATGTAATCCGGGATTTTCTCCAGCGGACCAGGTCGATAGAGGGCTACCATAGCCACCACATTGGCCAACTCACAAGGCTTCATATCCATTAAAAATCGGCGCATGCCAGCGCCCTCCACCTGGAAGACGCCGAGCACGTTACCGTTTCCCAGCAACTTATAAGTCTCCTGATCGTCCAACGGGATCGAGCGGATGTCCAGTTCTACTCCATGGTGCTCTTTGATCAACCGACAGGCTCGAGCCATGACGGTTAAGGTCGACAACCCAAGGAAATCGATTTTGAGAAATCCCAGTGATTCGAGAACATTGAGATCATACTGGGTCACGGCGCCGATCGGGTTACCCTCTTGAGTTCCGCCCGTAGGACGATGGAGAGGGATGTGCTCAACAATTGGTGTATCGGTGATGATCACTCCGGCTGCGTGCGTTCCGGCATTACGCGCCACCCCCTCGAGCCGCGCAGCAGTGTCGATCAATTCACGAAAGTAGGGCAACCCATCGTAAACCTCGCGTAGTGCTTGGACGCTTTCAAGCGCTTCAGGGATGCTAACCGGTTTGCCCGGAATGGCTGGTATCATTTTGGCTACACGGTCGACGTCGGGGAGCGGAATGTCTAAAACCCGACCAACATCTCGGATGGCGGCGCGAGCACCGAGGGTTCCGAAGGTGATAATCTGGGCGACTTTATCCCGGCCGTACTTATTAGAAGTGTATTCAAGTAGCTTATAGCGAAGATCATCCTGGAAATCCAGGTCAATGTCCGGCATTGAAACCCGGCCCGGGTTGAGGAAGCGCTCGAAGATCAAACCGTGCTCGATCGGATCGACCAAGGTAATTCCGAGACAGTAAGCCACGATTGAACCCGCAGCCGAGCCGCGAGCGTTGTACCAGATGCCCTGCTCGAGGGCGAAACGACACAGATCCCATACAATCAGGAAATAGGTGTTGAAGCCCATCTGGTTTATGATGTCCAGTTCGTAGTCAAGGCGCTCACGGTAGATTGAATCTTCCGCACGCGGTCCATAACGCGCGACCAGTCCAGCCTCACATAAGCTGCGTAAATAGCTATCAGTGGTGTGATCTTCAGGTACCTTGAAATCTGGCAGGTGGTAACCCTCAAAACCGAGGTCCACCTCACACATTTCGGCGATCCAAAGCGTGTTTTCGATTGATTCAGGCACTTCGCTGAACAGCGTTCGCATTTCCTGGGGCGCTCGTAGATAGTAAGAGAGGTCGGTCATCCGCATTCGATCGGGATCGGTGCGTACAGCCCCAGTTTGAATGCATAGCAGGATGTCCTGAAGTTCTGCGTCCTCTGGATTGATATAGTGGACATCATTGGTAGCGATCAACCGTCCCTGATAGCGCTCGGCCAATTCAATGATGGCCTTGTTTACTTCAGGAAGCTCAGGGATATCGTGATGTTGAAGTTCAAAGAAGAAATGGTCCCGCCCGAAGACCTCGAAATACCAATCGAGCAGTTGCTGAGCACGTTTATGGTTCCCCTGCAGCAACGCGCGCGGTACCTCGCCTGAAAGGCAACCGGTTGTGGCAATCAACCCTTCGCTATGGGCTGCCAAGAACTCATGATCAATACGGGGACGGTAGTAGAAACCCTCCAATTGAGCCGCACTAACAATCTTGAGCAGATTGCTATAGCCCGTGTTATTCTCGGCTAAGAGCAGCTGATGAAAGGATCGGCTGTCTAGTCGGGGATCTCGATCGTTCATGCTGCGCGCCGCCAGGTACGCCTCTATCCCTACGATCGGTTTAACCCCCGCACTTTTGGCAGTGCGGTAGAAATCCACCGCGCCATGCATCGCGCCGTGGTCAGTTAAGCCGATGGCGGGCATCCCAAGCTCCACCACCCGTTCGATCAATGGCGCGATGCGACAGAGACCGTCCAGTAGGGAATATTCGGAATGGACATGCAGGTGAACAAATGACATTGGCGACCCGCCAACTAAGCTGCACTTCCCTTAAAGAGTAGTCGGCATTATAGCCCGCCTGTTGAAGGCGCGCTAGGAAAAACCTCTTAACTCAGAAAAGTTTAAGGTTGTACGCCTCTAGTTGGCTCGTCCATGGTCCACAATTGACAACTTCAGGGGCGGCGCAAGCGCCGCCCCCGATGAGTGCTTTATCTATACAACCAGCAGGGATGCTAGATCTAGCAACCCCTCACATCGCAGAGCTGTGTCGGCTTTAAAAAAAGCAGCCGGCAGCAGGAAAAAAGTGTTTGGGGCTGTCCCAAAAGGGCAACCCCGAACGAGGAGTTAGATCTCAAATGCTCAAAGGGGGTCTGCGACCCCCGTCATAGGCCAATATACTTATCAATGAGCACGAACATCAGCCGGGTCACAGACCCTGCTGGAACGAGAAGAGGGGCTGTCCAGTGATCTTTTGGGACAGCCCCAATCTGTTCTCTTTCTTGCATTTTGGCTTTTTTCAGTTCAGTCAGACCATTAAGGAAATTACGAAGTGGTTTCCTCCTCTGGCTCATCTGTTGGTGGAACCTCGACCAGTGAGGCCTCGTCAGGTGGAAGTGCCGCCTGCGTCGAGGCTATATAAGCTTGTGCTCCGAATCGTGTCATGAGCACACCCCCGAGACCCAACGCGGCTACCATGAAGGGGGCCAACCATCCCACACAAGGGATGAAGGCGATGCCGTTCACCACCAGACTGAGCACCAACGTGCCTAAGCCCGCCGCCACAACCGGTTGATACTCCTGGTTGAGCGCCTTCGCCAGACGTTGGCCAACCTCCAGTCCTAAGCCGATCCAACCGAATACCGCCGCAACGACCAGCAGAATCAACCCAATGATGCTCACCGGTATAAGGCAGATAGTGATCAACAGTAGGATCAGCAGGATTGGGGCTACGATGATGGTCAGCAGACCCAAACCGCCAGCGACGACCGGTTGATCCACTATAGCAGAAGCCACCCGGCCAGTGGGGTTGGGCCAGAAGATCACCACCAGCACTGCCAAAGCTGCCAGCATGAAGCATTGAAATAGGTACCCAAGCACGCGAGCTTGAGTTGAGACGCGGAATCCAGTAAAGGTCCGCAAGGGAATGTCCCTGCCCCATCTGAAATCCAGGGGGAAGTCAAGTCCTTCCCCTGAAATCTGATCGCCTTCGATGCGCGCATTGCCCATGTTGACATTGCCTCCAAAGTTTATCGCATCGCCGCGCACCACCGTGTTCGGACCAAGGTTGGCATTCCCGCCTATCACAACCAGGTCGCCGTTGATCTCACCTTTGGCTTCAAGGTTTCCACCAAGAATGATCACGTCACCATCGACAGTGGAACCCTGCTCGAGAAAAGCCGCACCACCAAGGACCGCCAGGTCCCCGTCCAGTGTTTCACCATCGTGCAGCGTGTAGGTCCCTCCAAAAATCACCCGACCTTCTTGCAAACCACCGGCGAATGCGCTGACCGGCAGGGCGAAGGCAAGGATCAGGACCAACGAAGCAAGAACTAGTTTACGTTTCATGTTACAACTCCCTTCTTAAATTTTGAAAACTCAGTCGATATAGAGACACAATCCACACGGCTGATAACCCGGCAAGACTTATCGGTAGAACCACTCGATATACTATGGGAATACCTTCCACCATGATCTCCAATAAGACGCTGAATATTTCTCTTACCAGATTAAGGTGGGCAACTACAGCGACGATTTTGCTGAACCACTGGGTGATTGCTGGGATGGCAGGCTGAAGCAATGGCAGTAGTTGTGCTCCGAAGAGCAAGGCCAGCGTGACCAGCCCGACTGTCGTGGAAAGAAGCACGGCGCCCAACTGACGTTGCCCCACTCGGTGACGGTCATCTGCCAGGCACGCCCGCCATCGTTGGGTGAAGCCGGGTGCGGGTTCTATTTGTGAGGTTGTAAGTAGCTGACCTTCAACCGCTCTCCCGGCGGCAGCCAGGGCGCGACAGTGTTCGCAGGACTCCAGGTGTTCTGCCAGTGCCCTATCTTGATCTGGCGAAAGGGCTTCTTCTTCAAACAGCCACGTGTCAAACTGCTGATGCTTCATCACATTTCCCTCTAGTGGCCAAAGCAACGGTCTCCTGCTCCATCCAATATCGAGCGAGTTGGCGCCTGGCCCGATGGAGACGACTCTTGACGGAGGAGACTGATGTGGAGAGCGTTTGGGCGATCTCTTCATACGACAATTCGTACCAGTAACGCAACACAACCACCGCCCGATCATGATTCCCAAGGTGCTCTAGCATTCCTCGCACCGCCTGTTGATGTTCTCTGATCGCCAGCGCAGCTTCAGGTCCAGGCGAGTCATCCGGTTTCTGCTGATTCGGCAGCAGCTCGCTGAGCGATATCGCTTGAATGCGCTTCCGTCTCAGTCGATCAATACAATGGTGGGAGGCGATGGATAACAACCAGGTGGCGAAAGGACGGTTCGGATCATACCGTTTCAGCCCTCGATAAGCCTTCAAGAAACTCTCCTGGGCCGCATCCTCAGCCTGAATCGGGTCGCCCAACATGCGACAGCACAGGTTGTAGACCGGGACCTGGTAAGCCTCTACCAGATTGGCGAACGCATCGTCGTCGCCTCGCCGGGCATGAAGAATCCATTCGCGCTCGTTACCCCGTTCAGTCATACGCTCTCATCACTCAGGTGATTATCTCTAACATCCTATACGGATAATAATGGTCAGGGGTTGCACCTAATTCCTTAACGCCGTTCTTATTCGGTAATCGATACCAGGTTAATTTACCTATTTAGCTTGGGGGTGGAATTGGGTCTCATACAAGCTGGCGTACAGGTTTCCCTGCTCCAGCAGCTCCTGGTGACGACCCTGCTCGACCAGGCGACCCTCATCCATGACCAGGATCAAGTCGGCTCCCATGACCGTGCTCAATCGGTGGGCGATAACCAGCGAGGTGCGCCCACGCATCGCTGATTCCATAGCATCTTGAATGAGGGCTTCGGATTGTGAGTCAAGGTGGCTGGTCGCCTCATCCAGGATCAGCACCTTGGGATCCTTGAGCAACACCCGGGCGATGGCCACCCTCTGCTTCTCGCCACCCGATAAGCGGTAGCCTCTCTCACCGACGATAGTATCGTAGCCATCAGGCAGGGAGGCTATGAAATCGTGAATGTTTGCCGTCCGACATACATCCTCCAGTTCCGCCTGGGTTGCATCCGGTTTGGCGTAGAGCAAGTTCTCGCGCAGAGTGGTGTGAAAGAGAAAGGTCTCCTGGGTGACCATGCCCACGTGCTCGGCTAAAGAGTCGAGCGTCAGTTCACGCAGGTCGCGACCGTCGAAAGTAACTCGGCCGTGGGTGGGATCATACAGGCGCGGCAGCAGGTAGGTGACGGTCGTCTTACCGGCTCCACTAGGACCAACAAGCGCTGCCACCTGGCCGGGCAGGATCTCAAAACTGACATCCTGCAATACAAATCTTACCGATGGTCCGTCTCCAGACAGTGCTACATCTTTGTCCTTAGCCACGGCTACTGGTGGTACAAAGGCATGACGGGCATGCCGGGAAAAGCGCCGCACATCCTCCAGTCCAACTGGTACGTCGCTGTGTTCCTCATAGCTGAAAGCCACCTCTTCAAAGCGCAGGTGACCCTGGGCTTCGGTCAGAGTTATCGCATCAGGTCGGTCGTTGATCTCGATTGGCAAGTCGAGCACTTCGAAGACGCGTTCAAAGCTCACCATTGAAGTGGCGAATTCGACTCGGGCGTTAGTCATTGCCATCAGCGGGCCATATAAATCACGCAAGTAGACACTGAAGGCAACGATAGTGCCGATAGTGAACGCGCCGCTCAGCACCATGTGCCCACCGGCCCAAAAGACGAGTGCCGTACCAATCGCGCTCACCAGGCTCAACGCCAGGAAGAACCAGCGGCCGATCACAGCTTGACGCACACCGATGTCCCGTACCCCGGCGGCGTGCTGGGTGAAGCGCCCGACCTCGGAGTGGTAACGACCGAAGATCTTGACCAGCAGCGCACCGCTGATGTTAAGCGTCTCGTTCATCAGGGCGTTCATGCGGGCGTTAAGGTCCATAGACTGGCGGGCGATACGTCGCAGCACCTCCCCTACGCGGCGCGCCGGCAGCACAAAGAGCGGCAGGATGGCCACTCCCAATAACGTCAACCGCCACTCGAGAGATAACATGATCGCCAGCGTAGCGACTAAGGTGAAGACGTTGCTGATCAATGTTACAACCGTCCCAGTGATGGCTCGCTGAGCGCCAATGACGTCGTTATTCAGGCGGGACATCATCTCGCCTACGTGAGTATGGGTGTAAAAACGCAGACTCATGCGCTGTAGATGAGCGTAGACGGCACGACGCAGGTCGAAGATGATCCCCTCACCAATGTTGGCACTGGCGTATCGCTGCGCCACGCCAAGCAACCCGTTTACCAACGGTACAGCGATCATGCCCAGCGCTAAAAGGTTAAGGCGGACGAAATCACGATCAGGCAGTGCACGGTCTAGCAAATCGCGCATCAGCAGCGGCGGGAGGAGAGAGAGGGTCGAGATTCCCAGCATAGCGACCAGGGTGATGACTACCCGGCGCCAGTAGGGCTGGGCGTAGCCGGCCACCCGGCGCAGCAACGCACGACTGACCTCCAGTCGATCCCGCTCCTCGTCGTAGCGGATGAACGCCCCCCATCTGCCGCCGTGGAATCCCATGCGTACATTGTCCTTTCAAGATGAATATGGGGTTGTTTCTACTTTGGATTATAACCCACAGGGTGGTGCTCAAGCACAGTGATACCTAGTAACTCAGGTTTGGTCATCGCGAGTAGGGTGACCTTTTAGTCAGTCTCCGAAATTAACAATAATTCCACAACAACCAGCGTCATCAGGCTTTAGTCGATTTCCTCCTGTCTTTCCCGGATCGTCTTTCTATCCCGCTTCTGTGCTCAGGTTCTATGTAATCAGGATCTCCAGCTGTTCTCCTATCTTTTCCCGATCGTCTATCTACCCCGCTTCTCCGTTCAGTTCCTATGGAAGAAGGATCTCCAGCCGTTCTCCTATCTTTTCCCGATCGTCTTTCTACTCCGCTTCTTCGTTCAGACCCTGTGTAAACAGGATCGTCAGACTCACCACGGGTGGCACTCATATTCTGATCCTTTCCTGAACCGCGCTTTTGTATTGTCATATGATTTCCCTCATAAGCCGGCTTAGTTGTAACGCCACAGCTTATATTATAACTTCAACTGATCAACAAACTGCTGTGATTCGGTGTGCTTGATCGAGCATTACATAAGCAGCATAAATGTTATGGACGAATAATAATAAATGGTTCTCCTCCAAATTTTGTGGGTAATTGCAATTTCTCTACATTGACCTCAATCACAGCGAGCAGGATACAATACCATCATTTCTCACCCATTTCTCCAGCAGGTCAGGCTCCCACGCCTGACCGTCGGCGGCATGCCCACTCCGCTTCGCTACGGGATGCTTCGCCAGGAGCCGCCTCAGCAGGAATAGGTAGATAGGATGAATTTGCTTTGAGGTAAATAACACACATAACCATTATATTATGTCAACATTCCATAGTTATTGGAGGAGACCCTAATCAATTTTCGTCGTTCTTCCCCAGGTACGAAAGAATCAGGCGCCGTCTTGAGAAATGCCCCAAAGTAAATAACTCGACCAGCATGGGACCCCCACAAAGAGTGCGAACGATTTCTTGCGCCTCCCAACCTTGTTGGTGAAACTCCAATACCTGCTCCCCTAAGTCTTCTAAATAGGAGATTTTAGCATCCAGCTCTCGCTTTGGATTTTCCCGTACCTGGGCACTGCCCGGGAATAGCTTGACAGCCGGCAGCATTGCGATCTGCTTCAGAGAGGCGATGATTTGCCAAATGTCATAATCGGCGCGTGTAGCCCGATCCCGCCCACCCACGAATAAATCCCCAGTGAATAAACAACCCTGTTCGGATTCATAAAGACAAAGATGGTCAGGGCTATGGCCAGGAGTGTAGACCACCCGGAAGCAGTAGTGTTCGGTCTTGATCAACGCCTGATCCGCGACAGGTTGGCCCAGGGAAGGCTCGGGCCAGCCCCAAAACATGCGTCTATAGAATTGGAGAGATTGCTTTCCTCGCGGATCAGCCAGGATAGGTAAAGCTAAAGGGTGAGCCAGGATTTCTAAACCATCTCTCTGATGTTGCAGATGACCGTTGGCTCCGATATGGTCTTCGTGGCTGTGGGTATTTACTATACGGACCACGGTCTCACCCGACAGTGCATTTACCAAATCAGGCGCACTGTGGGCGCAACCGGTGTCCACCATCATCCCGTCCACTAGATAGGCGGCGGTCCAATAACGCCGGCGACCGGCGAAATCGCGAGCCATATCAAAGCGAGTAACACCGTCGAAGTGATTGATTTTCAGCATCGTTCTCACAGATGTGGTATCAACCAACAGCCCAACAACCAGAAGCTCATATACTGTACCGGTCTCGCGACCACGATTATCTAAAAATCCGCCGGCAACAATTCTTTGCCTGCATTCCTGATATGAGCTGTATCATTTATGAATTCTATGATGTAACCCAATTCAGTTCGTACAAACTTGTTGATACAACAGTTCCCCTGGATAATGAAGGGGAACCGGTCTAGGTTCAGACCTAGCGCGCCGATGACCAGAAGCTTGTTGACCACCCGGTGAGCGAACAGCGCGACGGTCTGACCATCGTGCTCTTTAGCGATCTCCTCCATCGCGCCATAGGTCCTATCGAAGACATCCTGAAGAGTATCACCACCCGGGACGCGAATAGAGTGCGGACGAGAGTTCCAGAGAGCATGTTCCTCCGACCATCGTAGAGCTACATCCAAGTCCTTTTTACCCGTCCAGTCGCCGTAATCGAAATCAAGCAGACCTTGATGGAGGGTCGCGTCGATGCCATGCGGTTCAAGGATAATATTGGCTGTCTCAACCGCGCGTGAGAGAGGGCTGGAATAGGCAGCATCGATTTTATCCGATCGCAACGCCTCTGCTGCCAATCGCGCTTGATCGCGGCCGTTATCATTTAAAGGAATATCAAATACCCCTCGATAGATTCTCTCACGATTCCAATCGGTTTCACCATGACGAATGAGCAAGATGGTTGTGGCCATGTTCCACACTCTATGCCTTCTCTAAGAACTTCCCTACTTTTCGATATTCTCCGATCCAGAACATCAAAGCTTGATCCCGGGCATATACATCATCGATGTGGACTGCTTTAATTTTTCCGACAAACCACTGATGAGTGCCTATAAAATCGACCTTATGTACGACTTCGCACTCGATATTCACCGGACATTCTTTGATTAAGGTACTATTGATTTCTACAGCCTCGAAAGGCGTCACGCCGGCTTTTTGGTATTTATCAATCTGCCTGCCCGAGACAGAACCACAGGTACGCACAAGCTCGATTTGATCTGCTCTGGGTATGTTAATTCCGAACTCATTATGTTCGTTCATCAATTCATACGTGTACTTGTCTGGCATAATACCTACCATGACTGATGGCGGCTTAAAAGAGTAGAAATGAAAGGCACCGGCGGTCATTATGTTATGACTAACTGTCACTAAGACTAAAGGGAATGACGGCAACGCCATAATACCCGCTGATAGGTTATTTTCTAGCTTTTTCATCTCTACAAAGTCTCCTGCGGCCTACACTTCGGTTGGGTGTAAATGCAACACCCGTGGCCTTAAGTTTCAATAACAAATCGGTTCAACAAATACTTAACGAGTTATGAATAACTAAAAAAACTACCCTCACTGATCAGATAGTAGATAAACTGCAATTTTGCAGACTTCGTCCCCTTTGAGAACGCTTTCTAACACTTCCACTTCAACCGGTTTCTGCAATATCTCTTCCCAGATGCCCTTATAGAAGCCGGCCCCACAATAACAATATGTCACAGAGATAGCCTTTGGGGTCCTGATGATTTCTCTGACCCTAGGGCAGTGGCAATAGTACCGACGTTTCTTCTCCGGGTCTGTCTCCTTCATGTACTCCACAAGATAACCGCTCTTCGGTATCTTGGTCGCGATTATCGTATCACCACGCCTGATCCCCGCTGATCCCCATCCCCTGCTAACTATCTCTTCGATAAGCTCTTCACTCAACTCGAGGGTGTCCCTCAGAAATGATTCGAATTGCTCCTGCAGCATTTGATGGACTAAATTAATATCCCTGGTTGCCTGGTATTTCTCCCTTATTTCCTGTAAATCAGTTTTCGGGTACTGGCAGGCGCAACCAGTCATAACCTTTTTTCTTCCCTCCTCATCCACCAGCGAATCCAACCGCTCCATCGCTCCCATTGTCCAATCTATCACTTCTGATCCGCTAGATCGGGATGACAGCTCTCTACATCCCTTCATCACTTCCTTTCGGATTTCTTCTCCAGCGAACTCATCTAAACAGCTAGAGAATTTTGCCAGCCAAAAGCGCTCAAAATCCCGCTCTTCCGACATCTTGCATCACTTCTCCTTTAGTGAACGAGGTGGAATAATCCTGAGTACAAGCGAAAGATGTGTCTTGTTCTGATTGTTGCGGGTCAATCCGCATCTGTGTGCGACCTTGCAGTTCTTCCGATAACCCCGTTTTGAGGGATATCAACCCAGCCGCGTGTGGTCAAGCTTGAGGTCATGCCTCATAGGGCTGACCCTCGCCGAGTACAGCATGGACACGAGGCATCAACTCGCTGATCAAAATACTCTGAGGGCACTTCTCCTCACACTCGCCACACTGGAGGCAATTACTAGCTCGTTGGTCTTCAG
>JAUVOZ010000136.1 GCA_030598885.1 Anaerolineae bacterium
AAGTGATTGTTATCAGACCACCTTGCTCTCCAAAGCCGATCGCATTTGAGCCAGATGGATCAGATCATGTTCGGTGGCGATATTCACAACCTCGGATAAAGTTGTTGGTCCGAATAATGAATGACGGGCGGAGCGAGACCAATCCTCCATATTGAGCGCTGTTAGAAGGGAGATAGTTTGCTTTCGAACTTGGATGATATCCGCCAACGCTTCGGGACTTGATTGATGGATGTAATCCCGCTCTTCCGCCCAACGATCTGTGTCGAAGGAGGGAAGGTGAGGATCGGTTTCGGTCAAGATCTTTTTAACCCGGGGGAGAGTGACCTCCTTTTCGACATCCCTCAGGTGGCACACGATTTCGATGGGTGCCCATCCATCCTCCGTCGGTCGTCGGGTCCATATTTTTTCATCGAGATCAGTGGTCATACTAATTAAGGCGGCTAGGTAACCGCGGAGTCTCGCGATGAGAATTTTCGAGTGGTTAACCGCTTCTGGGCGGTCTTGATTTGTGATACGTTCCAGCCATGGAATAACCTCGATTAACTGACCTCCAGGAAAGGCATCGAGCGGGGAACGGCTTACGTGGAAGACGGACATTCCCATAGATTGAGCAGGAGCGATATCGTTTTCGGGGTCGTTGCCGATCATAGCGGCTTCATGGGGGGATACTCCCAATCGTCCCAGGATTTCAGCATAGTACTCCAGGTGGGGCTTGGAGAAATGGGAGTATTCATAGCTGGTGATCAAGGCATAGTTATAACGCTCGGCAGGTACACCAGCCCAGGCGAGGCGTTGTTTAATAGCTGTATGTGGAAAGAGTGGGCTTGTAGCGATGACGACTTCAAGTCCAGCCTCGAATGCGCTTTGAACAAGCTGTTCGGCTTCAGGACGATGGGTGGTGAGCGTCTGAAGGGTCGGGAAGACTGTCGCGTAGAAATCACCGATTTGAGATCTAACAGCCGACTCGGGTAAGCCTAAAGCAGGGTAGAAAGCCTCGGCAAAGGCTTGTTCCATACTGACAGTTGGATCGAGGTTCCCCATCATCGCCCGTGTGCCGTGTAGCAACTCGGTGATGAAACGATCAGGCGGCACCATATCGGCCATGTAGGCTCCCAGCCGGTTGAGGTAGGTTGGGACGAAATCTTCCATGTCGTTCCCGAGCAGCGTGTTATCAAGGTCTAATAGCAGGGCAGTGATCACATTTCTTCCTTAGAGGGATCTAATGGGGCAAGGGCTAAGTGGCACTGACCACAACCGATTTCGGGTTCCTTGACGATTTGCAGGGAGCGAGTGCAACTGGCAGAGATCTCTACCCGTTTGCGGAGGCCGAAAAAGCTAGAGGCAACTTTAGCCTCAAGCACCATATCAGGGCAGGCGTTAGCCATTAAGATACGCGGTACCCGGCATTGGGCACAAAGGTCAGGACTATAGGTGCCCCCGCCTGGAGTACGATCGATAAGGCGGCACTCCTGTTTGGAGCGACCTCGATGGAAGTCTTCATAATAAAAGGGGCATATGGAGCCAGTAGGAGTGCGCATAGCCAATTATATTGATTTTTCTTTTTATGCTCGGGTTAGGTAGTTGCCGGTGCGAGTATCAACCCGGATTGTATCACCGGCTTCGACAAAAAGGGGCACTTGCACTCTGAGACCAGTTTGGGTAGTGACAATTTTGTTGGCACCGGTAGCGGTATCACCTTTAACCGCGGGCTCGGATTCTTCAACTTTGAGATCAACGGCGGTGGGAAGGTCAATATCCAGTGCTTCCCCCTGATAGAAAGTAAGTTTAACCTCAAGACCTTCGGTCAAGAAGTTAATCGCTTCGCCGAGCATGGAGGCATTTAATGTTGGTTGCTCGTAAGTTTCTGTATCCATGAAGTGGAAAAAGTCGCCGTCCTGGTAAAGGAATTGGACGGTATTATAGTCGAGCCGGATGTCTTGAATCCGATCACCAGAAGTGAACGATTTTTCCAGTACAGAGCCACTACGTAGATTGCGGACTTTGGTCCGGATCGTGGCTTTACCACGCCCAGGTTTATGATGGGAATACTCCAATACCTTGTAAAGATCCCCATCCAACATGAAGGTCACGCCGCTGCGTAATTCGTTGACGTCGATCACTAAAGACCATCCTTCTAAGGGAATGATGCGATTATAGTCCTACCGGAATAGGTACGTCAACGGGTGAGTTCAATTGATCTTCACCCTCACAATCGCCGTTTATCGAGAGGTGGATCAAGAAGGATAAAGACATGGATGTCTTCCCCAGAACCATCATGACGCAATCTTGCAGTAGGGTCGAGGGTTACCCTGCCCACTCTTTTTTGCGAGCCTGTCTTTACCGTTTCGTTCATCGCCACAACGGAATAATCTATGGGGTTGAAGTCGCCCCATGCCCGGGTTCCATCCTGGCTTTCGAAGCATACGGTGAAGCAGCCGTCCTCCAGCAGTTTAGCTACATCGGCCACGTTTTGAGCAGCTTTACAGGCTTTCTTAATAGCGAGACGCGTCCTTATTTCGCTCAGTGAGGGGTTAGTTCTGTCGTGATCATCCTGCCAATCACCCCACTGTTTGTCAACATTAAAACCCTCGCCCAAATCATGCTTCCGGATGCTTTTATAAAGTTGAGGAAGGTCCACGCCATACTCGTGAAGGGTGGATAAAAGGTCCACGCCATCTAAGACGTGCAGGATCAAGATATCGGATGAGTCGATGATACGTAACTCTTCGCTTAAGAGATGTCGCTTTATAAACGGCACCAAACTTTCGATGCCCTCCAACCGTTTTGGACCATCGTGCTGTCCGGCGACAAAGACATAGCCGTAGAAGACCTCAATCATTGCCAGGTCGACCTCCGTGGATGATGGGCTTCCTTAACCATTTCTACTCGAACTGGTTGCGGTCCATATTACATCAATTAAGTCTGCTGTGAAAGCAGCCGCCAGTAGGAAATAGTGGCTAAAATATATGGGGATGGAAAAGGGTCGCAGTCAATCGGTTCACCGAACGGTGTGGAGTGACCTATGAAGGATTAAACTCCCAGCCAACGTGCAGCGGTTTTGGGTAGGTCCATTAATTTTCCAAGATGGATGGTGCATTGCGGGAGGGAATCAACAAAGGCGCGCCCGTAGTGTTTGGAAAGTATACGGCGATCGAGCACGACCACGACCCCTCGATCAGACTTTGTGCGGATCAGGCGTCCGAAGCCTTGGCGGAAGCGTAAGATGGCCTCAGGTAAGGTGAAATCGTTAAATGGAGATTCGTAAGTCTCGGATCGCGCGGCAACAATTGGGTCGCTGGGCACACTGAAGGGAAGGCGGACGATGACCAGGACCGAGAGCGCTTCTCCGGGGATATCCACTCCCTCCCAAAAGGACCGCGTTCCTAGCAACACTGCCTGCTCTGTGGAGCGGAATTCTTCAAGCAACGTATGCCGTGAAGCCCCCGAGCTTTGTTCCAAGATCTGAATTCCTTCCACGGCCAAGGGCTCACCAATAGCTCGAGCCGTGCGTCGTAATTGGTCATTAGAAGTAAACAGAACTAAAGTCCGCCCACGCGTTTCGCGGCAAAGGGCCACTAAACCTCTTTCGATAGCTCGTTGGTATGCGTGCCGATCGGCCGGTTCGGGAATGTCGTTGACCAGGTAGAGCAGGGCGGAGGTCTCATAGTCGAAAGGCGAGCCAAGGGCGATTTCTTCTGCGTCTTCAGCATTGAGTCGACGGCGGATGTAATCGAATTCGCCACCGGTTGTTAGTGTAGCCGAGGTCATCACCACCGATTCTTTTTCATGCCACAGGTGTCGCTCGACGAGGGGACCCACCTCAAGAGGTGCAGCGTGCATGGATAACTTGCCTTGGCCAATCTGTTCGTAGAGCCAATAAATCATCTGAGGATCCGCCTCGAAGATCATGTGATCGAGGTTGGTGAAAACCTCAGTCAGACTCCGGGAGGTGATTCTAGCGGCGAGAGCCAGGTTTTCAGTTGACGCTGAGCCGGTCAGGGCGAGATCTTCCAAGCCTTCACTAATCTCAGCCAGCGATTCGACTACTGTTGAGAGTGGGAGGCGAAGATCCTCCCAGGCAATTTCGACCTCCGACCATTCGGGCAACGTGCGCGTGGCTGGGACAATGCGTAACCGGTGACCATAAGGTCCAACCGGGTTCCCATCACGACGCTGAGCCATGAAGTCTGAGAGGGTTTCGAATGTGCGCCGGGCCAAGTGAATGCAATCAAGCGTTCTATCGGAAATGCTCGCTACCAACCGCTCGACGTTTGAGAACACTTCAGGCGTAAGTTGAGCTCGAGCAACGACAAGCATCTGACCGAGTAAACCACCTGTATGTCCCCCAAGGTCTCTCAATAGGTGCATTACTTCGCGTTGGCTGACACGAAAACTTAGTCCATTTGTAGTGGCTGCCTCCAAATGGTGAGCTTCATCGACGATCAGGTAACGATACTTCGGGATGACCCGGTTGCCAGTTGCGATGTCGGCTAACAGTAACGCGTGGTTAACGATAACAACATGTGCATTCTCAGCCGCTAAGCGGGCTTTATAGTATGGGCAACCACCTGCGGTGTGTTCGAGGCAAGCCTCCAGGGAGCAGTCCTCGTTGTCCGCGGAAAGACGAGACCAGGTAGCGAATTCTCTCGGCAGAAGATTTATCTCCCCGCGGTCGCCTGTACCACCACTTTGTAGCCAGATTAAGACTTTGGCCAGTACCCGCATCTCATCAGCCGATCGCGGCCCTAGTCTGTGTAAACTCTCAAGGTGACGTGGGCAGAGGTAGTTGGAACGTCCTTTCAACACAGCTGCCTGGTAGTCTGTCTCTAAGGTCCGGCAGAGGTCAGGGATATCTTTATGAATTAATTGGTCCTGCAGGTTGATAGTGTTGGTGGAGATTACCACCCGTTCACCGTTTTGGGCTGCCCAGGCGAAGGCGGGTATTAGATAGGCCATGGATTTTCCCGTTCCTGTGCCTGCTTCTACTAATAGGTGACGTTCATCGGACAGGGCTTCGGCCACAGCACGCAGCATGGTGATCTGTTGATGTCGATGTTCATATGCGGGAAATTTGTGGGCAAATGGACCTCCCGGTTCGAGGATGGCGGCAATTTCCTCTCCATCCAGGGGGGTAATATCTCCAGCCGATGTGAGAGGTTCAGGTTGCTTCTCTAGGGGTGGAAAGTAATGGAAGGAGCTCTGAGGTGAAGGAGCCTCAGAACCTTCTGTTCGGGAGGGATGATGCAGGATTGAATCAAATACCCAACCAGCGCCCCATTCAATCTCAGCGCCAAGGCGGCTGATCTCCTCCACTAACATGTGGGGTAGATCTAAGGCTCTTTGGTATAACCTAAGGAAAATCTGATGGGTCGTTTGGGCATCATCCAGAGCACGGTGTGCAGTTCGAACCGGGACTCCCAGTGTGGTCGCTAGAGCTGCTAAGCCGTAACGCCCGGCATTAGGAAGCAAGACAGATGCCAGGTCAAGAGTGTCCAGTGTCTGATTGTATTTGAAAAGCCCTTTGGGCTGGAGGAAAGCCATGTCGAAGC
>JAUVOZ010000118.1 GCA_030598885.1 Anaerolineae bacterium
AAGTTTAATGTTTCTGCGCTCTCGGTGCTGACCGTAAGCGACAGCTTGGTGACCGGTGAATTCTCGACAGCCGAGCAACGTGAAAGGGGTTTTACCCAGATGGCCGAAATCGCATTGAAGATTTCGTCTTAATCCGTTAGTTGGGAGTGTGTGTCTAGAACCAGCCAATTACATTCCGCGCTTGATTGGGTGAACTACATTGTGGGCATTCCAAATACTTGTGATGCTAGTACTGAACGCGCAATAGAAAACTCCATGTATGGCAATTCATAAATTAATCATGACTACTCAACCTACCCTCCCGCAGGTTATGAATGAGCGTAATTTTTGTTTTGAATATGTGCTCGAGACTAGATTTTATGTCAAATCAACATCTAAACCTGCGGGAGGGTTAATGGTTCCAGCATAGATTGTATACTTGATAATTACCGGCGATATGATCATCATATTTGTACTTAGTGGGAGTAATAAGAATGAACAGAACGCAGAAGGAGAGCAGGTCCATGGATAAAACCACGCTGATCTTGGTCCTTATTTCTGCTATCTTGCTGGTGATTGCCTTCTTTCAAGGGCGAGACCTGCCCCTAGCTGGATTGATGGTTGCCGGGCGTACCTTGTGGCGCAACCTGCCGGTATTATTACTCGGCTTTGTGATTGCAGGGTTAGTTCAGCTACTCGTTCCTAAAGAGCTGATTTCCCGTTGGTTGGGTGCTCAATCTGGACCCAAGGGGATCCTGGTGGCTTGTGTGGCCGGCGGACTGGTACCCGGCTCACCATATGCTATTTTCCCTCTTGTGGCGACGTTCTATCAGGCAGGTGCTGGCCTTGGGGCGGTGGTCGGCTTTATCTCCGCCTGGTCATTGTGGTCGGTATCTCGTCTGCCTTTAGAGATGGCGTTAATTGATCCCAAGGCAGCTCTTGTTCGCTATGGTGTCACTTTCGTTGTTCCTCCGATTGCTGGTTTAATAGCTAATGCCGTTATGAGGCTGTTGTGAGATTGGTAGATAGCTAGGGATAAGGTAGTATCGACCTAGCCGGAGGTATATATTTGCTAGTTGCCATTACCCGCGAAGTTAGCCCAAGCATTAGTCAATGCGAACTGACTCATATACCCCGGCAAGAAATTAATGTCGAGGTTGCTCGATCTCAACATCTTCAATACGAGAATGTGTTGAGGGATCTTGGATGTCAAGTTAGAAGGTTATCGGTTGAACCAAATCTGCCAGACTCGGTGTTTATCGAAGATACTGCGATCGTGTTGAATGAATTGGCAATCATTGCCCGGTCAGGGGTTGCATCCCGAAGGGAAGAAACGAGAAGTGTAGCTGAAGTTCTTAGGGGATATCGAACGATTTTTCAATTAACATCTCCAGGTACGCTAGATGGCGGGGATGTCCTTCAGATTGGAAGGACGTTATTTGTTGGCAATACAAGTCGGACAAATGAATCTGGTATCAAACAGTTGATTGATTTTATTTCCCCTTATGAATACAAGGTTGAGAAAGTTCAAGTAGAAGGATGCTTGCACCTTAAGTCAGCAGTTACTCTTGTGGGGGAAGAAACGCTACTTATCAATAGATCTTGGGTAGACACAAGGTCATTGAGAGCAAAGGAATATATCGACATTGATCCGAGTGAACCATACGCTGCCAATGCGCTACTTGTTGGCAGTGAATTGGTTTATCCGACGATATTTCCTAAGACATTACGCCGATTGAAAGATAGGGATATCTCCGTAAGGGTTGTTGACGTTTCCGAGCTGCAGAAAGCTGAAGGTGCAGTGACATGCTGCAGCTTGATATTCGAAGAAAAGTGGCCGGATAATTCAAAGCAAATAACTTAGGACTTCGCAAATCAAGGTTGTTGGCTGGAATAGATCGGCTGAGGAAAGGAGATAAGAATGGACCACCGGAAACTACTTCAACCGATGATCGGTCTGACATTGGCTGGTTTGGTCATGGTTGGTTGCGGGATCACTGCTGACACGCCACAGTCCATGCCAACTTCAATCTCGACGACACCGACACCAACCCACACACCTACATCAACGCTTTCGCCAACTTCGGAGGTAAAGTGTCCCATAAATTGCATGGCGGATTCTGTAGGTTGGGAGGTTGACTTCGAGTGTGAAGAGGAAGGGCAATCTGTTATAAAGAGCTATGAGGGTTATACCACTAGGTTCGAGGATAACGAACCATATGTCCAGGGCGTTGTGGGATTTGAGTTTGGTACCTCAGGAAATGTGTATCGTGTTTCGGTTAACGTTGAGCCATGTCTTGAAAGTAATACCGGATACTGCATTACAATTGAAGCAACGGGAGATATGTTAGGCAGTGAGCCAGTGACTTGCCAGAACTATTAGTTTTTATCACGATTGTGAAACCTACATAAATTAGAAACCTCAAAATTAGAGGTCGGTTTAAAATTAGCTTCAAGTTGAAGATTGGCAGCCAGGAGGGAAGATGAAGAGCTATCGAAAGGAAATTTGGCAAAATGTTCCTGCGCGTCGAGCCTTTATCAACATCACTCCTCAAGTAGAGCAGTGCTTGGGCGAGAGTGGAATCGAGGAGGGATTAGTACTGGTAAACGCGATGCATATAACCGCGTCGGTCTTCATCAATGATGATGAACGTGGTCTTCATCAGGACTATGATGATTGGCTGGAGGAGTTGGCTCCGCACGAACCTATCAATCGGTATCGACACAATCGCACCGGGGAGGATAACGGGGACGCGCATTTGAAGCGGCAGATCATGGGACGGGAAGTGGTCGTGGCGGTTACCGGCGGGAGGTTGGATTTCGGACCGTGGGAGCAGATCTTTTACGGCGAGTTCGACGGTAGACGCAGAAAGCGCTTATTAGTAAAGATCATAGGCGAGTAAAGGGATGGAAGAAAGACGTTGATGGATGATTTGCACCGATACGATGGATCGATGAGCCACAAATCCCGGGGAACAATACCCTTGAGGGTAGAAGGGTTCTTGTTCAGGTATAGAGCTTACATTCTTGTGTTGTTATGCGGATACTTCATAGCTGCACATTATTGGTTTACCGGTTTCAATACTTGGGATGGCCTGTCGTATCGTATTCCTCCGATCGTTGAATTTGTGCAGCATGGAGACTTAGGTGGCTGGAAGTTCAACTATCCCCCGGCTCAAAATTTCTATCCCTTCTTTGAATGGGTTCATGTTCCGTTTCTCAAATTACTCGGACTTCCCGGTCTCTACTTCAGCTTCTCCTTGACCCTGCTACCGCTGTCCGTCGCCTCGGTCTATCTTTTCGTCCGGGAGCTCACTGGAAACCTGAGCTGGGCAACCTACAGCGCTTTGATCTACCTCGCCATCCCCTTTGTAAACACGCAACCCTTCTCTGGGTATATCGATTTCGCGGTGGTAGGAGCGCTAGCGTTCTTCCTCTATACCCTGTTGCGAGTCCTACGATCAAATCGGTCTTCGCTCCAGACATTAGGCGTTTTCTCTTTGGCGACGTTCCTATTCAGCATGTCCCGTCAACATACACCCTACCTGGCAGCACTCCTCTTTGGCGTTCTTACGGTATGGTTTTTCGCTCCTTGGGACTGGAACTCACCGGAAAAGGAACGGAAGGGGCGTCTTATTCGTCGACTACCAATCATCTTTGTTGCGTTCGCCATTGGCATCATGCCGGCTGCCATCCTTCACATAAGTAGATATCTTGAGTTTGGCAGCCCGATCTACCCCTTACAGTTTAGATTTTATGGAGGATTGATCTCGCCCACTTGGAACGAGATGCTCGTTAACTTTCGTCGCGGCTGGATGTGGCCTGGCGAATGGCCACGCGATTTCTTTGACAGCTATTTATTCGGAGCTGGTCTGTTCTTTTGGATGATGTGGGTAACACTCCCAGTCCTTGACCAAAACCTCGATCGCAATACCGGCTTTCTTCTCTTGCTTTTTGGGGCAATTGCGATCCTGGTCCGTGATTTCTGGCTACCGCGATATTCCATGACGCTCGTGCTTGCCGTAATCATATCCATTGCTGGAGCGTTATCCTGGTTAGCCTCAAAAGGCCCCTCATGGGCGTACATCATCCTTTTCTTGGCAGTCTTTGTCCACTTAGGGCGCCCGATCTATGATGCTTACAACATGACGCGAATGGGACACTGGTACACTCGAGTCAATATTTCCGAAAGTCCCTTGTTTATCGATGGCGAGGCAGCTCCCGGGGAATTTAAGCTCTACCCAGACCTTGACGCAGATTTCTTGATCGTCCATCCTGTGGACAACGAATTTTCGCTGCTTTTATATGGCCGGGAACTGTCAAATCGGATCGTTGGCGTGCTGGATCCAGCTGAAATCGAAGACATCTGTACTGTGACGGACAACGTGACATCCGATCGCCAAACCCTGATCGTTGATCACAGAGGAAAATTGCAGAACCTGTCTATTCAATGCAAATGGGTTTGTGAATATCCTACTTCTGGGCGATGTCTGGCCGGGAGGCTCGTTAGTGAAGAGTAGCTACACTTCGGACTGATGTAACCACACCAATCCTACGATCGCATCGAAGCCGTTTAATGAACTGCTCATTTTGATCGATGGAAATCAGGTGATGAAATGGAGCGAAACAATGCCTAATGTCGTTGATCTTCGGAGACGAGCACAAGCTTGGCAGAATCAGTTCGATGCTGTTGCGCCAAAGGAGGGGGATCTTGCTCCTGATTTCGAGTTACTCGACGTGAACGGCGAGAACCTCGGCCGGATATCTGATTTCCGAGGTCGTAAGCCAATTGCGTTGATCTTCGGGAGCTACACTTGACCTCCGTTTGTCAAGGGGACTGTTAGTCTCCATGAACTTTACAAGCAGTATCATGACCAGGTTGAGTTCATAGTAATCTACATTCAGGAAGCTCATCCTGTGGATGGATGGTGGCTAGGCAAGGGTATACCAGGACTGTTTTTGAAACTATCTGGATCGAAAGCTGCTATTGATATTATTGACCCTAAGACGATTGAGGAGAGACGGGCGGTTGCCAGGCGATGCGAAGTGGCGTTGCAGTATGAAATACCGACATATGTGGACGAAATGGACGACAGGGTTAATAAAGCATATGCCGCTTGGCCGACTCGGTTATACCTCATTGGGTTGGACGGGCGCGTAGTATATGCTGGTGGATTGGGACCGTTTGGTTTCAAAACGGCGGAGCTTAAAGCAGCCGTCGAAGGTTATATTGGGGAAATGGATTACGCTACCGGCTGACGCATCGCTGGTGCCATTTTGGAGATTAAATTATGGGCAAGGATGATCTTATTCTGTCTGCTCGTCCTCCATTCTCTTTATCATCCGTCGTAAAATCACACGGCTGGGCTAGCCTCGCTCCCTTTAGCACAGATAGCCATACAGATGGACTTACATATATCTATCGGCTGGACTCAGGACATGTTGTAGAGATGCTTATCCAAGAGGCTTCTGACGGTGTAAGCATCGAAGTGGATGGTCAATTGAACGAGGTCGAATGTGAGGAAGTCACGCGCAAAGTGGAGTATATGCTGGGGTTAGATCAGGATTTCAACGATTTCTATAGATTGGCAAGTGGCGAGCCCAAACTAGCCAACGTAGAAGAACGGGCGCAAGGACGTTTGCTTCGCTGCCCTACGCTCTTTGAGGATGTTGTCAAAACGATCTTAACCACCAACACCATGTGGGCTGGCACCATTCGCATGGTCGAGAAACTGGTCTCCCAATTCGGCGATCCGTTATCCGCTGACCCCACTCGTCATGCTTTCCCCACTGCTGAACAACTGGCTGCTACCGACGAAGATGCCTTACGTTCGACAGTACGGTTGGGTTATCGAGCGCCATACGTGTTGGAGCTGGCGCGTGATGTGGCTTCAAGCACCTTTGACCTGGAATCGCTCAAGACTGTTGACATCCCTACCATTCAACTTCGTAAGCGTTTATTATCGATCAAGGGAGTCGGCGGATATGCAGCAGCCAATCTGCTAATGATACTGGGTCGATACGATTTCGTCCCCATAGATACTTGGGCGCTCAAGATGGTCTCACACGAATGGCACGGTGGTGGGCAAGTGGGACAGGCTGAGGTTGAAGCAGCTTTTGAACGATGGGGAGAGTGGAAAGGGCTCGCCTACTGGTTTTGGGACTGGTCGTACGTGGGTGAAGATTAGCAATCGCGACGGTCGGGTGACAGTGGCTCTGCTTACCTAACCTTCCATTGCAGTGAGCGTCTAGGGTCAAGCCAGAGTAGCAAGAGAGCGGATGGAGCACATGGCGAGCATGTTGCGTATAATTGGATGAAAGGAGATTATCATGGGAGAGAGTGTATACAAGATCATTGAGCTGGTCGGTACCAGCACAGAATCTTGGGAGAAAGCAGCCTGTGCGGCTGTGGAGATGGCTGCACAGTCCCTGCGGGAA
>JAUVOZ010000060.1 GCA_030598885.1 Anaerolineae bacterium
CAGGACAGTTGGAGCGGATAACTTCGCCGGAGGAACAACTTGCCATGGAAATCGGCGACCTGTGTCCTGAGTGTGGCGCGGGGACGGTAGTGAGGGAAGAAGGTTGCCGTAAATGTCATGCTTGCGGATGGAGTGAGTGCTGACCCGCGGTTGGTTAACGACCGATATAGTCTCTCGGTTAACTGTCGTGACATTGAAGTTTATAGCTAGATCCAGCGCGTACGCGAAGCAAATCGCAGCGCTTTTTTTAAACGCATATGTGATGTATTCCCATAGATAGGCATCTTTGACTATTCCGAACTAACCCAAGGTTTTTCCATCAGTGGATGGAGCCTTTAAACTTAAAGAAGATTAAGAACACACTATTTGCAATTCGTATTCGTGGTTCAGAGGCGCATGGCTATTTAAGCCTAGTAGCGCGTGGTTCGTTTGAGAGGTGGTCATGATGGCCAAGCATTTCGTCCTCGTGGCTGGTAACATAAGCTCCGGTAAAACTTCTCTTACTGAGTGCCTCGGCAGGCACCTTGGGTGGGCGACGGCTTATGAATCGGTTGCTGACAATCCCTATTTAGCCGACTTTTATGCCGATATGCAGGCATGGGCTTTCCACCTGCAAATTTTCTTCCTCGGACACCGAGCTGAACAACATATGGCAATAGCCGGGACACCACCGTCAGCGATCATCGATCGCTCAATATACGAGGACGCTGAGATATTCGCTCGTGCAGCTTTAAACCTGGGCACGATAAGCGAGCGGGATTACCAAACTTACCGTCAAGTTTTTAATCTTGTAGTTGGTTCTCTGCCACATCCCGATTTGCTCATTTATCTGCGGGCACCTGTAGAGGTTCTACTGGAACGAATTCGGGCTCGAGGCCGTGATATGGAGAAGGGGATTACTGCCGAATACCTGAAATTGCTTGAATCCTATTATCAAGAATGGCTTGCTGGTTTTGATCTTTGCCCTGTACTTAGCATTCGCACTGATGATTTAGATTTCGTTCACAAACCTCAGCACCTGGAAATCGTAATAGAACGTATCCAGGACAAGCTATTGGGTCGTGAGGAGATCGAGTTCCCCACGGATTAGATGCACACCGTCAACACCAATACATATTCCCGAATCCCCATTCCCTAATCTTTTATCGGTTTTACCTCATTTTTACATTCTCCTGACGACTGTTTTGCTAAAATCCTTTATTCTCAGGCTAGACTTTCACAGAAGGAGGTCAGTCATGAGAGGCAAGGTTAGCAAAGCAATGTTGTTAGTACTAGCACTTTCATTGGTGATGGTTAGCGTCGCTTATGCCGAGGAGGATGTCACCGGGGACCGTATCCGGGTTGTGGGTGAGATCACAGGGGTCGACATGCTAGCCAACTCCTTTAGTTTGCATACCTGGGGTGGGGATGATCTGCGGTTTTTCACGACCCGCAGCACCCGCTTCCGTAGCCCCAACGGCTCAATACAGAAGTTGTCTGATCTGGAGGTAGGGGTGCGGGCGTTGGTTTTCGGGATCGAGAGCGAGAGTGAGTTAGTCGCGTTGGTGATCGTTGCCGCCAAGCAGGATGATATACCTGATCGGGTACGCGTGTTTGGTGAGATCATGGGGGTGGTTTCGACTAGGGGTTCCTTCAGCTTGGAAAAACGTGACGGTAAGGTCGTGACCATCCTGACCAACGAACGGACACGTTTCCGAAGCCGTGATGGTTCAATCCAGGGACTTGATGACCTGGAAACAGGGATGGTTGCTGTAATTATCGCGGTGGAGCAAGAGGATGGAGGGCTACTAGCGCTAGTAGTGGCCGCAGGATATAAGGAAGACCTGCCAAATAATTTGCGGATGTTCAAAGGCGATATTACCAAGGTGGTTCCTGGTCAGGGCACCTTCACTCTGAAAACCCAGGAAGGAGAGGTAATATCCTTCCTGACGAACGATCGAACTCGGTTCGTTAGCCGTGATGGATCGGTGACCGATATCCATGATCTGAAGAAGGGTATGATCGCACTTGTCGGGGCTGTGGAGAAAGAGGAAGGGTCGCTGATGGCGATCTTCGTTGCTGCGGCAGATTTCCCAGACCGTCCGGTGGATGTACGAGTTGGTGGTCAGATCATATACTTGGGCGAACGCTCTTTCGCCATCGAAACCAGGGGTGGTGATCGAATGACTTTCTCTGTCGATGGCTCAACTAGATACAGGTCACGCGATGGTAGTGTGGAAGGGTTTGACGATCTTCAGGTGGGGATGATAGCTATCGTAGGGGCGAAAGAACTTAGAAACGGCGAATTGAAAGCGGTATGGGTTGGAGTTGGCAGGTCGTCAGCTGAACGCGATGGGCGCGATTCAAACCGCCTGGAGGAGCGACCACCTCTACCGGAGGTCGATACGGTCGATCAATGACCTGGGTCTTAACCCATAATCATAACCAATACAATATGTTCATAGCTGAAATCTTAGGGGCGGGACTACCTTAGTCCCTACATTTGTTCTCCATCCCCGGTTATCGCCTGCCAGGTCTTCTTAATCTGCAGAGCGTCTACATCCATGTTCATAGGACTCTCGCATAGAATACGACCACTACAGCCAAACTCAGCTAGGGCACGCAGCAGTCCCTGGAGGTCGAAATCCGAATCTGCAATCATCAGGTGATTGCGTTCTCCTTTGGCTCCGTACTCGATCCCAGAGAGGTGGCAGTGTAGTCGCTTTAATGATGTGGCCGCGAGCGCATGTTTGTAAGCGTTAAGAACCTCGCACCATTCCTCGAAGGAGTTCACTGACCCGTCTCCTGGTCGGGCGTGAAGATGGGCGAAATCGAGGCAAGGTTCAACTCCCTCAATCTCCTGGGATAGGATCAGGATGTCCTCAAGCGAGCCGAGCAAAGCCCCCTTGCCCATTGTCTCCGGACGCAGGGTGACCAAGTTTCCGGAGAAACGCAGCTCTTCAGCGCAGTCGTTTAACCTAGGGATGGCGATCTTTAGTATCTTCTGAGGTGTTTGACCGAAATAAGAACCCGGGTGAAAGACGATGTCCGTCGCACCAGCCAAGTTGCCATAGTGCGCGGCGTCCATCAAACGTTTCCGGCTTTTAGGCCACTCATCGCGGTCGGCATTCAGGTTGATGAAGTAGGGGGCGTGGACGCTAAGCTGAACCCCCACTTCGATGGCTGTCGCTTTTATCTTGGCGCAGGTTGCCTCGGAAATACGCACTGATCGGACCCAGCCCAATTCGAGCGCGGTCAAGCCCAGGCTCGAAAGGTGGAGCAAAGTGCCAATCGAACCACCTGGTCTCTTCGGTGTAGACTGAGGGGACCCGGCAGTTCCGAAGTGGAAGACAGGTTCGATCAAGATGGACGCCTCCTTCGAAAGGTGGCTATATTGAATTTAACATTGGTCGGTCGCGGGAATTTGCTGCTGGTTATTGCTTTCTATGTTAAAAATCCTAGTTCCCGGATGATTGTCGTTTAACCTTGTTGCTATTGGTTATGTTGTACATAGTTTAAAGCATGTTGGTGCAGTACGCAGGCGCAACAAACGATGAGAGTGCTAATTATCGATCTGTGGTGCGGACATGGACGAAGAGAATTATTCCTCTTTACGGAGCGAACCGGTTTTGGGAGTTGGCTCGCGAGGCAAGGAGAAGGAGAAGGTGCTGCCCTGGGATTCGTCACTGGTCACCCAAATGCGACCACCATGTTGTTCGATCACTGTTTTGGATAACGCCAACCCGAGGCCGGTGCCATCGATGGGGTTATCGGGATCCTCGACGTTGATGCGACCGCGGAAGAGGTGCTCGAACACACGTGGCAGTTCATCCTGCGGAATGCCTGGGCCATTGTCGCTTACACTGATGGTGATTTGCTCATCATCGCAATCAACCGAAATGCTGATGAGCCCACCGGGCTGGGTGAACTTGATTGCGTTACCCAGTATATTACCCATCACCGAGTTTAAGCGGTTGGGCTCACCCATGATGAGGAGTGGTTCATCAGGCGGCTTATATTCAATACTGTGATGCTTATCTTCGGTGAGCGGACGCAAGTCTTCGATCGCGTGAATGATGAGGTCGTTGATTTGGCAGGGTTCGAAGATCACATTGGCGGTTGATTCGACACGGATGGTCTCCAGCAGGGCGGTGATCAAGTTTGTCATGCTCTCTGTAGCCCGCTGCATCATATTGAGCGCTCTGCGTTGTTGATCGCTAAGTGGGGCGTCGTGGAGCAGGTCAGCCCCCAGGCGTATGGCATTGAGGGGGTTCTTCAGGTCATGGGCAGCAGTTCCTAGTAATTGCGATCGCATACGATCGATCTGTTTGAAGGCGGTGATGTCCTGCATCACCGCGACCCGACCAACGTCAGTGACCTCACTGATTGTCGCGAAGAGAATGCGTTCAGTAGAGGTGGTGATTTCCTGGCTGGTTGGGAGGCTGATCTCCTGGTCTATTAGCAATTCGCCGAGTGGGTGATCGGGGAAGATCTCGGAGACCAGTTTGTCGGCGGCGTGTTCGGGATTGATACGGAAAGCCTGCCCGGCTGCTTGGTTGATGAGGATGATACGACCTAAGGTATCGGTGAGCACGACGGCGTCAACCGTCTCAACCAGAGTCGCTTCCAACCGGCTGCGCTCCTCGGTTATTCGTTTGAAGAGGGTGGCATTATCTACCGCGATGGCAGCCCACGCAGCCACCGAAGAGAGTACCTGTTGATCAGCCTCAGTGAAAGCTCCACGTGGGTGATTGATCGCTTCGATCACCCCCAGAACCTCATTGCGCCTTTCGAGTGGGATGCAGATTACAGATGTCGTCAGCAGGCCAGTTTGGCCATCGACGGCACTTTGGTAGAGGGGATTGGAGCGAACATCATTTACGATCAATGGGCGGCGGTTACGGGTAACCCATCCGGCGATGCCTTCTTCGAGGCGGATGGCCACGTCGCGGATGCGTAAGTGTCTGCCACCGCTGGCTTTTAGAATTAACTTTTCACCAGGTTCGTCGAGCAGGAAGAGGATACAAGCTTCAACTTGGAGCAGGCGTTGGGTGTGGACCATGGCGTTCTCTAGCGCGGCTTCCAAGTCAAGTGAAGAGGTCATCTCGCGCCCGATCTCGCCCAAGACTTGAAGTTGGCTGGCCCTGGATTCAGCTGTTTCAAGGTGGATGGTATCCTGAAGACCGATGGCGCCGATATTGATTATAGCCTGGGCTAGCTCCATCTCCTGTTCGTTGATCTGCCGACCTGGCTTTGTGTATAGCACCCGCGCGATACCCAGAGCGTTATTTTGGGTGGCAAGTGGGAAGATGACCGCGGCTGAAATGTCTTCACTCTGCAACATGGCAATGTCTTTGGTCGATCCCACTGGTGGTGCCAGGCTGAGACTAGCCGGTCGAAGTTCTTGTAACACCTTCTTGTGGATCGGATAGTCGGGCATTGTATCGGATGTCATCTCGACCACCGATTGCTGCATTGATTTACTCAACTGCGGGCGGAAACGGGTGGTGTAGCCATTACCTTCATCAAAGACCAACACCTCGCAGATCTCGGCCGAGGTTGCCTTGAGCATATAAGCCGCTATCTGACGGATGACATCCTGGCGGTCCCTTATGCCAGTGATGGCATGGCTTGCTTGGTAGAGCAGGGAAAGCTTGTGGAAAGTATAGCTCTGGCTGGCGGACTGACGAGCGAGGGCAAGAACCTCGGCAACTCGCGTCGCCAATACTTCCAATGTGGCTAAGTCGTCATCGCTATAAGGTTGCTTGCTTTCCTTGCCCACGAAGAACAAACCAACAGTTTGCTCGCTGGTGATGCAAGGAGCGCAGGCGACTACCCCAGGTGCGAGTGGCAGGGCAAGTGAACTTTGATTTGCGTCAGTTGTAGCCGCCTTGTGATTGGTCAGGACGCTGCGTAGAATGGGGTGGTCTGCGGTGGCAGAAAGTCTGCCGAGGTCACCCATCGGCACACCGGAGGCGAGGCGTGGGATAAAGTTGGCTTCTTCTTCGTCGTATTCGTAGAGAGCAATCCGCTCTGAATTGAGCAGTTCGCTAGCCAGTTGTAGCATGCTGCTGATAGTTTCACCAGGATTGTTGAAGTCGAAAGGAGCAGTGGCAGCTCTATACAGATGGCTACTTAACTGATTGGACACAATTCATACCTCATTTTGGTTGTTGGCTACCAAGGGTCTACCTCAGGCATTATGGCACAGAACAGACAGGCCTGCAATAATTCCTTTGGGGGGTTAAGTACTTTACCCCCATAGGTAGGAAATAAAGAACTATGCTGTAAATACCGATTGGCAGTCCTCTTCTCGCGGTTGACCTTCTTTCAGTCGATTCAACAATATAATTTATTAAATATTGGCCATCTACGTGCGGGTTCTTGTATCTTTAGCGTCCGGTAAGTTTATCTATTAAAGGTGGTCCCAACACCAGCAAGCCGGTGATAGCGGCTGCTGTGGCTGCAATCAAAACAGCAGCCGCGCCTACATCCTTTCCGACGCGCGCCATCGGGTGGGTCTCGGGACTGGCGAGGTCGACGACCGCCTCCAGCGCGGTGTTTAGGAATTCAGCCAACCAGACCAAGCCGATGGCAAGAAGCATGATCGCCCATTCTAGTCGATCTATGTCTAACCAGGTCCCAATGATGATCACCAGCAAGGTCGCCACAGCATGGAGCCAGGCGTTCCGTTGGGTACGAAGTACATATCCTAAGCCAGCGAAGGCATGGCGAAAGGCGGCGATGCGGGATCGGGATTGGCTGTGTTTGGTCATGCCTTCTCCTGAGGGAGAGTGATCTCATAGCCCAAGTTACCAAGGATGGAAGATTGAGCGTCCCACATCTGTTTGTGATCCTCCGGGTGAATGTGATCGTAACCCAGCAGATGGAGCACGCCATGCACGGTGAGTAGAGTGAGTTCGACCTCTAGCGAATGACCCGCCGTTTCTGCTTGGACTTTAGCCACTGGTACGGAGATGACAACATCCCCAAAGTAGGTATTCCCAGTACTAGTATCCTGGCTGCCGTTAGCGAATGACAGTACATCAGTTAGCGCGTCACGGCCTGCGAAGCGGCGATTAAAATCCCGGATCTGTCGGTTATCGGTTAGAACAACGGTTACCTCACCAGGGGCTACCTGTCCATAGGTCAAAGCGGCACTTGCGGCGGCTGCCAAGCCGGCAGACATGTGTTTGTGCCGCGGTTCGCAGTGTAAATAAGCTTGGTAACTCATGAGCTCCTAGAAATCGTGGCTGTGGAGTCATGCTTGTGCGGTGTGGGTACGGTATCCTCTTGCGAGGGTTCGGGGTATCGAAGACGGGGGTGGTAAATGTTCATAAGGGTCTTGACAAAGGTTGATCGAATCGTATCAAGATCTTTAAGCGTTAAGTCAGTTCGACGTAGTTGGCCTTTGGTTAAACGATCCTCGATCACCCAGCGAACGAGCTTATCAATTGCTTCGCGGTTGGGTGGTGAATCGGCCCTGGCTTTGGCCTCCACACTATCGGCCAGCATGAGCACGGCGGTCTCACGCGAGAGAGGTGTTGGACCAGGATAGGTAAACTCGCGAAGGTCGACACGGCTTTTATCGCCACCAGCAGCTTCGATGGCAGCGTGGTATTGGTAGCTGACCTCCATCGTCCCATGGTGTTCATGTATGAAAGCCTGGATGCTGGTGGGAAGCCGGTACTTACGGGCAAGCTCCAAGCCGTCTGGCACATGAGCCAGGATAACGCTGGCGCTTGTGGCTGGATCAAGTTGCTCGTGAACGTTTTGTCCAGGTGCCTGATTCTCGATGAAAAATTGAGGTCGGAGGGCTTTTCCTACATCGTGGTATAAAGCCCCCACGCGTGTGAGCAATGGGTTGGCACCAATAGAGCGAGCAGCCTGTTCGGCCAAGTTAGCTACCTGGAGGCTATGTTGATAGCTTCCCGGAGCATTGTGTAAGAATGTTTGAAGCAGAGGGTGATCTGGGCGGGAAAGCTCAATCAACTGTAAGCTGGTGGTGATACCGAGGAAGTTACTGATAAGCAATAACAGACCGAAGCCGAGGCTGGCCGATAGTAAACCGCTAGCGATGGCAGCTCCGAGTAGTGTGGCTTTCCCCAGAAGGTCCGTGGCGGGGTCTGGTAAGCGAAAGATGACCACCACGGTGGCAGCGGAAACCGCAGCTGCCAAGCCAGCCCAGAAGAAGGAACTCAGGCGCTCGGCACGTCCGATCACCAGTGCCGCCATGGTTCCGCTAAGGATGATATAAAGACTGAGTTCAAAACCGCGCGGCGCTAGGAAGCCTGCCAAGGCGCCCGTGACCAGTGCACTCATGATCCCCATGCCAGGGCTGAACAGGACGGTTAAAAGCATTGGGATTGTCGCGGTTGGAAATAGGTAGGGTAATACCGTCCGACCCGGGATCATTAACTGCATCATCAGTGCGACGAGTATGAACAGGATGCTAAGGGTTAATGCATGGCGGAAGTTCTTGATCTTATCGATGTGAACCCGGTATGAATACAGTGATAAGGCACTTCCTAAGACGATGACCAGCAGGGTTTGAATGGCGATTTTCTGCCAGGGATCAGGCGGTTTGAGTAGACCATAAGCCGTCAAGGCTTCAATATCGAGTGGAGTGACCACCTCACCCCGGCTGATGATCGTCTCTCCTGAAGCATACGATTTGTAGACTGTATCGATGTTTGAACGGGCTTCTTCACGAGCACTCTCGGTGGCGGATTGGTTATACCAAGTGTTGGCAGAGATGTAAGCGGTAACCAGGTGGCATACCAGTTCTGCTTGGTTTTCTGGTAAAGCAATACTAACTAAAGTAGGTACGGCTCGTCGGGATTCTTCTTCTTGTCCCTCCCTGATCTCATTGCGCATAACCTGCTCAAGTACAGAAGCTGACTCAAGTTTGACTGCCTCCCAGGGTTGAGTGGGGAGATCAAGAATCGCTTGCGAAACCAGATCATCCAAACCGACTTCGTCGATAGCGTTTAAATCGGCGAGACGTTGGTCCGACGTGGCGTACACATCTGCGCGAACGGCGTCGATGTAATCGAGTGTAGCCTGTAAATGTTCGAGTTGTTGCCGGGCAACACCGCTGTCTGGAGGGTCATATATGTCGGGGATGTCATCGATGGCTGCTTGACGTGCTTGCTCGGTCAGGACATCACTCCTATAGTCAATGGCATAGGGTGCGAGGATGTCTTGAGAGGCGACATCGTTCGGTTCAAGGACTAGGATCGATGCATTTTCCGGTTGAAGCAGTGAAAGGATGAGAATCGTCCCGATTACGCCTAGGAAGAAAACAAACCAAAGCCGGGCAGCTTCCCAGGCGAGCTTGAGACGCTCGCCGATGGTAGAGTGTTCGCCAGAGAGCTCGTTCATGGGTCGGATTGGAGTTCGTTTAGCAGGTTTCGCACCAGGGCATTGACGACTTTTCCTTCGGTTCGACCCAGCACCCGCGGCATGAGCACTTTCATGACCTTCCCTACAAACTCTGGTCCTGAAGCTTCTACTTCATCGATGACTTGGCGAGCTAATGTTTCTAGCTCATCCGGGGTGAGTGGCTGGGGGAGGTAATCTTGTAGGACGTCGATCTCGGCCTGGGTGGAAGCAACCATGTCATTGCGGTTAGCTCGTTTAGCCTCTTCGATCGTATCCCGTCGATATTTGGCTTCTTTCTGGAGCACTACCAGAATAGCTGGCTCATCAAGCGGACCGCGTCGATCCACTTCAACAAATTTTATTTCAGTGAGCGCCATTCTCAATGTTCGCTTGCGTACGTCATCGCCGGCGCGAATCGCGCTTTTAAGATCTGCTTCGAGGGCTTCTTTGGTTAACATAGGTCCATCCTGCCGATCAACTACGGGACATGGTAATCTATTAGAGACAGGTCTGATCGTTTTCGGATCAGACGATCAGATTGGTGAAATATTTTCTTTCAAACACGACATCATTCTAACATAATCATGGGTGGAACCAATTCTCCACATAAACTTTCACCATCTACACCTACGATGTGGACATCAGCCAGCCTGTTTTGGATGTTATGATCGCTGAAAGTGTTGACTCGGAGGTAATTATCTGTCAGACCAGAGATCTCCCAACCTTTGGGACTTGAAGCACTGGCTGACTCCCACAGCACGGACATCACCTCTCCGACGAATTTAGTCCGGAATATTGACCCCGAAAGAGCAACCGCCTCACGGACTTGCCGGCTGCGTCCACGAGCGACTTGAACAGGCACACGATTGGGCAACTGAATAGCAGCTGTACCAGGGCGGGGGGAGTAAACAAATATATGGGCTCTGGCGAACATCATCGCCTTGATGAAAGCCAGGCTCTCCATATATTCGCCTTCGGTCTCGCCGGGGAAACCCACCATGACATCGGTGGTTATTGCCAGATCAGGAATGGCCTCTCGAGCTTCGGTGATGATACGGGCGTAGTCTTCAGATCGGATGAGACGACCCATGCGTCGTAATGTATGATCGCAGCCAGATTGTAGCGGCAAGTGAAGATGACGGCATATGCGCGGGCTCTGCATGATGGAGAATAAACCGTTGGGGATTCCCCAGGGTTCCATGGATGACAGCCGGACGCGGGGGACTTC
>JAUVOZ010000025.1 GCA_030598885.1 Anaerolineae bacterium
GTTAATATGTCGGTGCTTGGACGTTGAGTAGCAAGGACTAGGTGGATGCCGGTGGCGCGTGCCATCTGAGCCAACCTGACCAACGTGCGTTCGGTTTGATCTGGCGCCATCATCATCAGGTCGGCTAACTCATCAATTATCAACACTATGCGCGGTAGACGCTCCGCGTTGCGTTTACGACGAATCTTACGGTTGTATGTATCAATATTGCGTGCTTTGGCTTCCTCAAGCAGACGGTAACGGCGATCCATCTCCATCATACACCAGCGTAATACGCCGGTGATTCTCTCCAATTGTGTCTCGACTTTACCAATTAAATGAGGTAACCCGTTGAAACGAATTAATTCCACCATCTTTGGATCAATCATGATCAGGCGTAAGTCCTCAGGCGTGTTTTCAAACGCGAGGCTCACGGTGATTGCGGTAACGCATACCGACTTGCCCGACCCTGTAGTGCCGGCGATCAACAGGTGTGGCATGGTCAGTAGATTAGCTGCGATAGATGCTCCAGCAACATCCCGTCCAAGGGCAACGGTTAAAGGTGAAGAGATTGATTGAAACGCCTCTGATTCCATGACCGATCGTAGGCGTACCAGAGTTGAGCGACTATTAGGGACCTCAATCCCCATATATGCCCGCCCCGGAACAGGTGCCTCGATACGTAGCGTCGGCGCTGAAAGCGCCAATGCCAAGTCATTCGCCAGAGCGGATATTTGAGATACTCGTACCTTCTGCCGACGGATTTCACCTTCTGGGCTTACATGCTCGATGTAGCCGGGCTCGACAGCAAATCGAGTCACCGTCGGCCCGGTACGGAAATCTATTACTCTCACTGGGAGGCCGAAATCTGCCAGCGTCTTCTCAATTAGCCCAGCCGCCAAATTGACCTCCCTTGAGGTCACCCGAGCATGCTTACCACCTTCCAGCAGATCGAATGGCGGTAGTCTCTCACCGCGGATAATTCCCCCCATCGTTTTCTCATCCGGTCGATCCTCCACCCGGAAGTTCTTACGGTAGGCGCGTGGCAGACGGTGGGGTGGCCTTACTGGACTAGAGGGGGCTTGCTCAGGACGCACCACAAGCGTAACGGGAGGCCCAGTCTCCAAATATTCATCCCCCGCCCCGTATTGCGCGTGACGACGCAAACCGATTAACTTACTAAATCTGGTCAGAAAACCACGCAAGCCATAGCCACCGAAGCCAAGCAACAGAGCAAAGAGAATGACCGTACGCAGGGATGATCCCAACAGATCCTCGATCAAGGTTGCTATGCCCCAGCCAATTAATCCACCTCCATGGCCAGATTCTGCACGTGGCAAAGCCATACCGTCGAGCACGGAAAGTAGCCCCAGCACACTAACTAGAGACAACTCGATCGCGATCACCCGAAGCCAATCTACAATTAATGGCAAGCCTTGACGATGACGAATCAGACCTATTGCTCCGGCGACCATAATCAATGGTATGAGGACAGATCCCCAACCGAACCAGCGGTGCAGGAGCGAAGACCAGGGATCTACCAAAGCACCGTGCGTCAATCCAAGTAGGCCAAGCAACGTCACCAAAGCCAACGCGCTCAAGATGACCATCCCCAGATCGTCAGCATACGCAATCGCCCGTTCAATGATCACCCACCACAAGCTGGTGGTTTGCTCTGGGCTTCGTCGATCTGCGTTTCTATAAGCGGATCTCGAATTTACGTCTTTTTTAGCCATCGTTCAATTTTGGGATTAATAGAGAATACCGGGCGCGGAACACGCGCGCCCGGCACGCGTCTTCCACCACAGAATTTTAAACCGAAGAGAAAACCTCCGGATGATCGGATGCTGTTTCGGCTTCTGAATCCTCCTCTTCATGTTGGGGAACCTGGCGTAAGCTAAGACCTAATCGACGATCTTCAGCATCGATGTGGATGATCCTCACTCGCACCTGCTCTCCCTCTTGCACAACATTCCGAGGATGTAGGAGACTTCCGTCCCCCAACTCTGAGACGTGGATTAATCCCTCCAATCCATCCTCAATTCCCACAAAGGCTCCAAATTTGACCACGTTGGTTACGATACCTTCGACGATCTCATCGACGGTGAAGCGCTCCTCCACCATCGCCCACGGGTCAGGAAGCAGCTCCTTTAAACTTAGCGCAACCCTTCCTTGTTCACGATCGACGGTGAGAACTTGGACTTCTAGTTCCTGTCCACAGGTCACCACATCAGCCGGGTGGCGTACTCTCCCCCATGATAGTTCGGATACATGGATTAATCCTTCAACCCCTCCTAAATCGATGAAAACACCAAAGCGGGTGATGTTAGTCACCGTACCCCGGACGCTTTCATTTGGTTGAAGAGAAGCCAGCAACTCGGTGCGTGTACCAGGTCCAGCAAGTGCAGCCCGTTGAGAGAAGACCAAACGCCCACGCTCAGGATCGTACTCAATGACCTTAAGGCACAAGTTCTGGCCAACCAGTGCTGTGAGACAATCGACGCGCGATCTTTCATCATTCACCGGCTGGATATCAACCAGATGTGAAATTGGGATGAATCCCCGTAGGCTACGTGCCTCAACCAGTAGACCGCCTCGGTTGTAGCCGATTATCGGGAGTTCGATCGTATCATCCTTGTCATACAACTCCCGAGCCCAAACCCAATCCTCAGGTGCGCCGGGGGAATCGATCCTTTCCTCCAGGTTATTGCCCACATTATGCCGCTCAGTCGCCTTATGTTTACCTTCATCCTGCAGTACTGCCGCCCACCAGGATTCGTCCATCGGGGGCGGCGCCCCTTCCCCCTCCCGTGCAAAACCTTCGTCCATCGCCATTGGAAAACCTCAGTCCGATTCGGAAAAAATAACCTTAGGGCTCCAACCTCAATCAGAAGTAGGATACCCCAATCCCCCTAAAGTGCAAGCTATCACTCGTTTTTCTTAAGTATCTCCTCTCCTGATTCAGAGGTGACCGCCTCACGTTCCATTTCAGTGATGGCCCTGGCCACCTCATCAATTGCGACCCGTTGCTTCCGGTATAGATCCGCTTCAGACATTGCCAAACGTAAGGCAACATCACGAACCTTTCGACCCTGGAGGAACTTCATTTCCAAGATGTTGTATAGCATCCACTCGGCTGTGAAACGGCGTTCGCCTTCAGGACGCACGCGGTTGATCGCCTGCCTCAGAATCGCCCGCAGCGCGTTAACCGGGTTGCCATCATGCTCACTGATAGCTTTACGAACAAGACGCAACGTCAGAAGCGGACTACGGGTAAGACGAGGTCCCCCCCAGTAATGCCCCAAAGCCTCTCGGACAAGGTCGGTTAGTTCTTCCCCAGTATGGATACCATTCACCGATTCAGTTAACGCCTCTGCACCGCCGTAGACAGCTGCGGCTCGCATGCGTTGTATCGCATCGACCTGAGGAACCAACCTGTCCACCACACCGAAGATCTCCCGCTGGAGCAAGCGATCAGCCAGTGCCACTGTCGCCCCATCAACCAGCACCTTCAGCCTGGCTTCCTCCTCCGGATTGAAATCGGGCGTTACCCCCCGAGCGCGCAATCCAAGCAGACCTACGACTTCCGGAGTATCCGCCAGTCGTATCGGGATCAACCAGTACACATCCCAGGCAAAGACCACGCCTAGAAATTCAAAACTCACTTTATCATCAGTCACTAATAAAGGGGGCAAATCACCGGAGCCACGCAGAGGATCATCCGGTCCTACGGCAACCTCCATTTCCAATCCATCTGGCCCGACGACCGCCACAAATGCCGACCCTACTCCGGCGACATCACATACAGCATTCAGGATCGATTCAAGGAACTGTCGCAAGTCACCAGTGGTCAACAACCTCTCTTCCAGTAATTGCAGCCGAGCGATATCACCGCGGTCTTCACCGTAGAAAAACAAGCGCTCAATCGATGGCCTTACAAGTGTGATGAAGTGCTGCAACATCAGCAATACGACTACCATGGTGAAGGGCACCACGCGGGCACCCTCCAGACCTATCAATATACTTAAACGATTAACGACTACCGTCACTCCGAGGACGGTTGAAGCTACTACAGGACCACGCAGGATCCATTGGAATAATCGACTTTTTACCACACGGTCCGGACAAATCACACCGAAGTAAGCTATGGTATAAGTAATCATCACCATTTGGATAGCCACCAAGGAATTTATCACTACCAATAAACCCCAAAAGATCAGAGGATGAACTTCCAGGGTAGACCCGCTGATCATCAAGAAAGGAAACGAACCAAGCAACGGTCCAAGCGAGCCCGCCATCAAATAGCGCATTCGCCGTCTGCTCGAGCGGGTTAAACAGCGTTTATAGGACCGCCAAAGGTTAAACCCGGCTAACCCCAGGTTTAGAAGCGAAAAAAGCATGAACGCAGGAAACAACTTTCCTGGGCTCAAGTATGCGGTTGACTCGCTAAGAACTAAATCTCCCGCCAGGATACGCCCCAAGCCGGCTGCCGCCAACACAACCCCACTCAGAAGATAACTTAGCCATACCACTAAACGGCGCTTTCCTTGTGATGGTCGTCCTGTGGCTGCCAGGAGGGCGTCCGAAAGGTAGAGATAAGTCGCAGGTACAAAGGCGATTCCAACCCACTGCAATCGCAACCAGAGCTCAATTTCCGTGTCAACCTGCGAGAGGCTGGTTAACACATCTCCGAAATAAACCACAGTGACACACGCCAGCAACAGGGCAAAGGATCGAGCTACTCGCTCACGTAAATTAAAGGTCAATACATATAAGAGCAATGAGAACGCAGTGATGGCATTAGCCGCATTAAGGATTTGGTTGATGACCAGCAGCGTGGAAAGCACCGGTTGAGTCATGGAATAAGCTCAGGCTTAATGCAGCTCTAGGGAGAAGAACAGGGCGATGTCCTGCTCGGGGTAGTAGTGGTCACTGTAACCGGCAAATACGAAGCCATACCTTCGTGCCAAACAAATGGCGGGGTAATTCTTGCTCTGCAACTCGATGAACATTCGTCTCATGCCATTATCACGACACCAATCACGAGCTGCTTGTAGCAACCGGGAGGCGACACCCTGACGTCGGCACCGCAAGCTAACAACCAAATCCGTTATCCAACCGGATTCAATGGCTGGCCCCTCGATGATTGTCACGTATCCCAGCAGATCCTCCTCAGTTGCGGCTACCAACAATTTTGCGTACAGCGTCCATTCATCCGCCAACCGCTGCGGATCTCGTGGGTAGGTTACTCGCATTGGCCTTGGCAAATGCACTTCACGAAATGTTACCCCTACCTGCTCTTGTCCGTTGTCGACAGCCATCTGCCAAACATGATCTGTACTGTAGCCATGATCAAGCGCCATCAGTGCTGGAATATCACTCGAGTTAGCCTTACGGATTGACAATATTTCCATTCCATTCATCCTTACGTCTGAAAATCCTCATGATAACTGATGCAATTCATCCCCAACGGGAACCTCGCCTAGCCCTTTGAGATCCTGCTCAAATAATCTATCTACGACCCCAAGCCGCCATTAGGGGGGAGGTAGCACCCGTAGTTGGATTTCACATGGGAGCGGTGCGTTGCCCTCAACATCCATCACCACCAGGCGGAAGGCGTATTCTCCCGGTGTCACCAAAGTTGTATTCCAAGTGCCTAATTCCTCCCTTACCTGGCAACCGTCCTCGCACACCGGTTGGGTACCGGCTGAGATTGGATGCCACACCTCTCCTGGCATAAGCCTCTTATACTCGATCTTATAAAACGCGAAGTTGGTAATGTTGGCTACGCCTTCCACCACAACCAAGCCGCTGACAGAATCACTATCCTGAGGGTCGGTAATCGTCGCCATTGGATTTAGACAGCCGGAGCTATCTACGATTAATGAGTCGCGTGGAGTAGTGGTTAGAGATACCTCCACCACTGCGTCTGAATCGACCTCTAGAGTGGCGAGTAACGACACAGTTGGTATCGGCGTCTGATGGATGGAAACAGATAAAGCCGGCCACGCAAAGGTTGCCACCACGAAAGTAGCTGCCAATCCAGCAAATACCAGGATCAGCATTGCCCCTGAGCGGATTAGCCTGCTCATGGCCCGCTCACGCTCTAGGCTAAAGATGGATCCACGTAATTCCTTATAGGAATGGAAAATTGAACGAAGGTAAACCAGCCCAGCTAGCGTAAGGATTACATAAATCCAGGTTTGCCGCTCTTCGATGAAGAGCAATATCTCTTCCATTTAATATTAAATCATAACCGGCGGAGGACCCCCCTGATAAGTGCTAAGAGCATTGGAGCGATCACTTGACCTGCGGCCAGTACCTCTTCATGTGATGTGATGGTCTGCCCATCCAGATTAGCCTTGTTGCTGATACCAGAGACACCCAAAACGCGCATCCCACCATGCCGGGCAATAGTCACTTCGGGGACGGTTGACATGCCCACCGCGTCTACTCCAATCCCTTTTAAGAATCGTAAATCGGCAGGCGTCTCGAAAGATGGTCCCCCCAGGCAGATATAAATACCTTCATGCAGCGGGATCTCCCCTTCACGGGCAACTTCCCTGGCGAGGTTCATTAACTCACGGTCGTAAGCTTGACTCATATCCGGGAAACGAGGTCCGAATGTATCCAGATTCGGCCCTCGAAGAGGTGTTAGCCCCGCCATTCCGAGAAGATTGATATGATCAATAATCAACATTAGCTCGCCGGGTGCAAAATCTGGGTTCACCGCTCCGGCTGCGTTGGTGACGACTAGGATTTCGACGCCCATTCGCTGCATCACCCGTATCGGGAGGCCAATCTTAGACATGGAGTGACCTTCATAGTAATGAGCCCGTCCTTGTAAGACTAAGACTGGATGGCTTTCCAAATTACCACACACCAAATAGCCGGCATGGCCTTCCACAGTCGGTATTGGCCACCCAGGAATATCCTCGACCGGGATCCTATCAGCCCCCTCTACAACCTCTGCTACCAACCCCAAACCGGAGCCCAATATCATTCCGACTTCAGGCTGCAACGAAGTGTATTCGCCAATCGCTCGGGTAGCTGTATCAATATCTTCCAGGGTAATAAAATCCATACTTTTATCCACCACTTAATGCTGCGGGATCTCACGGCGAACCCAAACGGCGTTGGGGCTGGAAAGTCTTAAGAATTTTTGTACCTCCTTCCGAGTTTTTCCTTCTGAAAGCAGATTCTGGATCAGAGTATTTCGTATTGTCTGGGGAGAGACATCGTAACTAAGACCAGCTACAGCCGCCCAGCGTTTCACAACAAGCCATAATCCCTGTCGGCTAAATCTCTGACCACGCTGATTCAGGAAAAAAGCCCGCACCTGTGATTTACGGACTAAGTGAGGTCGACCTCGCTGAATATAGAGGTGCATAGCATAAGTAGCGGCACCCAAGGGAACTGGATCATCAGTAGATGATGAGAGATAGACTTCCCGTCGGTTGAGGTTTACATCCTCCAAACTTAAGTTAACAACCTCAGCTGCCCGAAAGCCCGTCGTGGTAAGTAATTCCAGTATTGCCCGATCTCGCAGGGCACGCGGACTATCGAATTCAGCCGGGGCTTCAAGCAGAGCAGCTGTTTCTTCTCGTGACAGTATCCGGGGTTGGCGTCGTGGGTTTGGAGGCGAACGAAGTTCTTCAGAAAGCTTTGGTCCTCCAATACCCTCGTATGTGTTGAGATAGTTTATAAAAGAACGGACAGCTGCTATCTTACGAGAAACCGTTGCTGGTTTATAACCCTGCTGCATCAGCCAGTTGACATAATCAGATAGCGTTTCCGGCGTGAGCGACCCGAGCGAGGCAGGCTCCCCTTTTCCAGCTGCAATTACACGGCTTAACTGCTCAAGATCGGTTGTATAAGCCAGGATAGTATTTTCCGCGCAACTCCGTTCTTCTCTTATGTGAGTAAGAAAACGACGTCTGGCTTTATCCACCTATGGCGGCTCCTTGACTAAAACCTCACAGCGCAGATCATTATACCATTCACGACGAAATACTTTCCATAAGTAGTAGTACCCATTGGCCGAGGACGATATCCAACCGTTATAAGCAAGTAACACTTATCCGTACCAATGGGAATGGTACATGTTGGATTGATGCAAAACCCACACTACACATATTCTCCCCTTCCTGCTGACGGTAGATCATTTTCTCGACGCTTGAATAAAATTGATTGCCATTATGCAGCCGGTAAAAACTTTTTCTCTTACGGGACTCTGGGGATGGCAAGTGGGTGAGCGTAATTATTGAAGTTGCATAATAGAAGGACACCTGTACTACTCTAGGTTCATTGCAACCACCTTTACGTTATGTTATGCTTTGGTCTGGATTACTGTTAAACAAAAGGGAAACTCGATTGACTGAAACGACTTCTATACAGCCAATCGTGGTATATCTCATCGAACAACACCCACTTGATATGCCCGAGATTGGACCTGTTTTTCGCTGGATGGAATTTGATAACGATTTCAAGCGGGAGTTGGAGGGGTTCATCGGACCGTTCGATGAGAGCAAACTGACCGTACTCGTCGACAAACACCCTGCAGGTCCCGCGTGGCAGCAAATGCTTAGTGGTCTGTTGGATAAGCGCGTACAAATGGTGGTCACCCACCTGGCGCCGCTCTCATCCGCCCAACGACAACAGCTCATTGGCGTTTGTGCCCAGACCGGAGCACATCTGATCACCCCTAGCGACGCAGGACGCAATCGCCAAAACGAAACAGCAACTTGAAACATTTGAATCACCACCGCCGGCCCTTTCCCAAGGAGAATCTACTTGATCTACGAATACGCCGGCAATCTACACGTACATTCACCCTACTCTGACGGTTTTGGAAGCCACGATCAAATCGCCCTTGCTGCCCTTAAGGCTGGACTTGATTTCGTGGTTGTTACCGACCATAACATCTGGGTGGACGGCCTGGATGGATACCGATACGCTGGAGATCGACGAGTGCTGCTCCTTACCGGGGAGGAGATCCACGATCAAGCCCGGGAACCTCAAAAGAATCACCTTCTTACCTATGAAACCCGTCAGGAATTTGCTCCCTTAGCCCCTGAACCCCAACGCTTGATCGATGCGGTAAACAAGGCGGGAGGCTTGTCTTTTTTAGCTCACCCACGCGACCCGGCTGCTCCCATCATCAACGAAACTGACCTTTCGTGGGTGGATTGGGAAGTACATGATTACACCGGTATAGAAATTTGGAACTTCATGTCCGAGATGAAGTCCCACATCAAATCCATCCCCGCGGCAATCTTCTATGCTTACAATCCCGCCCTCAGCGCTGAAGGACCTTTCCCGGAGGTTCTTGAGCGTTGGGATCGAATGCTGGCATCCGGAGAACGAGTGGTAGCGATCGGCGGCGCTGACGCTCATGCCACACCCATCCACAAGGGCTTATTGAAGCGGGTCATCCTCCCATACGAGTGGCTTTTCAGAGCCGTCAACACACATATCTTAACCAATGAGCCGTTGAACGGGAACGTGGATGACGACCGCAGACGATTATTCCATAGCTTGAGACATGGCCGGTGCTTTGTCGGCTACGACCTGCCGGCTCCGACAAGCGGCTTTCGTTTCAGTGCTCAGGGAGATGGAGACCGGGTGATCATGGGGGAGAGGATCAGAGCCCGTTATGGAGTTACACTCCAGGTGAAGCTGCCGAGTCGAGCCGAGATTCGGCTCTTGCGAGATGGTACACAGATCCGAACATGGGAGGATAGTGAGGCAGCGGTTTTTACTGTTACTGATTGTGGTGCTTACCGAGTTGAGGCTTATCTATTCTTTAAAGGTAAAAAGCGTGGGTGGATCTTCAGTAACCCAATCTTTGTAGTCGATTAATCCCCTCTTTGCACATCCTGCCTACTTATCATAGTTAGATCGTTGTCTCAATACCTTGGGAAGACTAACCCCAAGGATGGCATTAGCTGATTCCCATAATTAGAACGATCGGAATTCCCCTGAACGCGTCGCCTGAACCATTACCATTCCGTGATACAATATCAGCCCATTTGTTCGATTATCATACGGAGACCTGATGGCTGAATTTCGCCTACACGCACCTTTCAAACCAACAGGCGACCAACCTGAAGCTATCGAGCAACTAGTCGCCGGTTTAATGCGCAATGATAAACATCAGGTTCTCCTCGGCGCCACTGGCACCGGGAAGACCTTCACCATCGCCTCGGTTATCGACCGTATCCAACGCCCCACACTGGTATTGGCACACAACAAGACGCTCGCCGCGCAACTCTACGCTGAGTTTAAAGGTTTCTTCCCGGAAAACGCGGTCGAATACTTCGTGTCCTACTATGACTACTACCAGCCGGAAGCTTATGTCCCCCGACACGACCTCTACATTGAGAAGGAGACCAACATCAACCAGGAGATCGAACGATTGCGTCTCTCGACAACCACTTCGGTGTTTTCCCGACGCGATGTGATCGTCGTGGCGTCAGTCTCCTGCATCTTTGGTCTAGGCAATCCAGAGGCGTACGGTCGGGTGGTGATCGATCTTGAAGTCGGTGGTCTATATCGCCGTCACGCTGTGCTGCGCCAATTAGTTGAGAGCCACTACGAGCGTAACGATCTCGAATTGAAGCCAGGCGCGTTTCGCGTCCGGGGTGACACGCTCGAAGTTATGCCTGCATACGACGAGCATGGACTTAGGGTCAGCTTCTTAGATGACCAGGTTGAGCGTATCGTGGAGTTCGACCCGCTTACCGGCGAATTGCTGGTCGATCGACAGCAGATAAGTATATATCCCGCCAAGCATTTCATCACCGATGAGGAGAAGATGACTATTGCTTTAACGGATATCAAAGCCGAACTCAACCAGCGTTTAGAAATATTCAAAGCACAGGAAAAGTTGTTGGAAGCCCAACGACTCGAGCAACGGACACGATATGACCTGGAAATGATGCATGAGGTCGGCTACTGCTCGGGGATCGAGAACTACTCCCGCCACCTGGACCAACGACCAGCTGGCTCCCCGCCCTGGACGCTGATCGATTATTTCCCTCCTGACTACCTGCTGGTGGTCGATGAGGGCCATATGACCATCCCCCAGGTGCGGGGCATGCACGCCGGCGACCGCTCACGCAAAGAAACCCTTGTCGAATATGGTTTTCGCTTGCCATCCGCGCTCGATAATCGTCCCCTTTCATTCGATGAGTTTGAAACCCGTACTGGTCAAGTAATATATACCTCGGCCACACCAGGACCGTATGAACTCGGTGTTGCTTCCCAGGTGGTTGAGCAAATCATCCGACCAACCGGGCTAGTGGACCCCCAGGTCGAGGTTCGACCAGTGGAGGGCCAGATCGATGATCTGGTAATTGAAATTCGCCGTCGAGTGGATGTCGGTGAACGGGTCCTGGTCACCACCCTTACCAAGCGTATGGCTGAGGACCTCTCGGATTATCTGCTCGAGTTGACCATCAAGGTCCATTACCTACACTCGGAGATTGATACCCTCGAACGAGTCAGCATCCTGCGCGATCTACGATTGGGCGTTTATGACGTGGTCGTTGGCATCAACCTGCTCCGGGAAGGGCTCGACTTACCGGAGGTCTCTCTGGTGGCGATTCTCGACGCCGACAAAGAGGGCTTTTTGCGCTCCGATACAGCCCTGATCCAGACCATCGGGCGCGCATCCCGCCACGTGCGAGGCAAGGTAATCATGTACGCTGATAGGATAACCAACTCGATGCGTCGTGCAATCGATGAAACAGATCGCCGTCGAGCGAAACAGATCGCATTCAACCAAACCCACGGCATCGAACCGGCGAGTATCATTAAGGAAATCCGCGATCTGACCGACCAGTTGGCAGCGCACGCTATCGCCGAGCACCCCACCGAGTATAAAGCTTTCACCCCGGCTCAGATGCCCTTGGATGAATTATCGCGTCTGATTAAAGAACTGGAACGCCAAATGAAAGCCGCGGCTGAAGCGCTCGAGTTCGAGAAAGCGGCTGCTTTGAGGGATCAGATATTTGAGCTCCGTGAGGTCGTAGTGGACAAGAAGGATCTCCCACCCTGGCAACGCGCTCGAGCTCTTGCCGGCGAGGGCTAAGAACGACTTCGTAAGTCCTGCGGACTTACGAAGTCGGAGGGATAGAATAAAAAGCGCCCCCGACAGGATTCGAACCTGTAACCACCGGATTAGAAGTCCGGTGCTCTGTCCATTGAGCTACAGGGGCATGTATATATTCTAAGTGAAAATTTACTCCGGCTCAACCCTCGGTGTAGGGTCTAATACCCTTGTACACTCTTCGCCCGGAGAAGGTACGCAAGATTAACCTCGGAGGCCGACCCAAGCGTTCCCCCAGTTCAATCGGCGTCAAAGGCGTATTGCTGTTGGCCAGAAATACACGAAACACCGCGTTCACTAAACTGGTCTGCTGGGTCAAGTAGTCTAATTGTCGAGCGCAATGCGAGATCAGAGCATGCTGGATGCCCGCCACTTGGGTGACTTCCGCCGTCTCCGGATTCACATAGTCGACAATATCGTCCACCTCCAGGTCGGCGAAAGCTTCCTGGTGCTCCGGACAGAGATGGCTTCGGAGATACACCTCCAAATCCCTATCGGCGCGGTCCCACCAATCATAGTCGATATAGAATTTGGTCTCCAAGGTTGGGCGTACTAGTAACCCCAAATGCCTGGATTCGGTTGAACTCATGCTTGGCTCCAAGCAGCTGAATCGAACCGCCAATACAGATCGCCAACGTGAGCAAAGTAAGGTTGGATGATCAACTCGGCGAAAACCGTCGCCGGAGGCAGACGTTGGATCACATTTACTCCAGAGTACAATGATTGAGCATGGACCGCGCTCTGCGGGGTCAGTTTGGCTAACTCACGGAAGACATGCGCTACTAAACGGTCAACCGGCATTTTGCGCTGTTTGCCCCGTAACCAGGCCTCGTCAAGCGCTATTGGATCAACCAAACCAACCACCATCAAATCGTCATATGCTGTCCCGATCGATTGCTTGAGCATGGTAAACCCAACCACGCCCTCCTCATCGATGGCCACTGTCCTAATCCAATCATTACGTCGGCGACGGTCGGTGGTTTCTATGACCACCTGACCGGATTTTTCGCCGCGGCGAACCTTTATCAGCCCACCCGCGGGTACTTTATACTGCTGGTACCACTCATCCAACCCAAGGACATAGCCGGCTTCACGTACTACCCAGCCTGGAAATTCATCCCCGCTATGTCCATCCACTAGGTTGAAGCGAATGCGCGGCGCTTCATAGGCTGTCGGGAAGAGGGGAATCAGGCGAGGAGATAACGGTAGCGCCCCAACCCGCCAGTGTGGGAAGAGCAAAGACAGAGTAACTTCCTCTACACCCTCATCCTCGTGGGTCAATGGGCTGAGTTCATCATCCAATCTCTGCTCTAGCGCCAGTAAGTCATCTGTCAGTAGCGAGCGATTGACATGGGTGGAAGCACTTTCCAATCTGGGTGGTGTATAAAGCACCTCTGGGGGCTCAAGCCGTTTCAAGAACCACAACACTTCCCCCGCTGGGCCGACTTCATCGAAACTCTCATCCTCTTGAAGGGCATAGTCTAGCGAAAACTCCATCAGCAGCGGATCAAGATCGGAGGCCAGCTCGATTTGTTCAACCAAATCCTTTGTCGGGAGTGGACCACCACCCGCGACGTCGAGCACAGCCTCGGCCAGGTTTATGTGACCTTTATTGATATCCGCCAGCAGCGCCTTAGGGAACCAACGCCCAGCTATGCGAATGATATCCTCTGCTCGGTTAAGGCGCGCCTCCAAACGTTCTTCGATTAACGGTCCATATCTCCCTAATACCCCATCGATTGTGTTAAGCTCACCATCATCCACCTCAGATACGGGCGGATGGTTGAGAATGTGATCTTCCAGCCGAGCAGCGAACTCTCGCACCTGCTCATCTTCTTCGATCTTGACCTGAATTACATCAAAGGAGATGATCTCAGGATTATCACCGGGGCGTACTCCAACCACAGTTCCAAGTACATTTCCCAATGCGGGAAATAATAACATCTGGTCAACTTCGTACTCGTTTATCGGCAGATAAATACTGTAATCCGCTTCTGCCGCTTGCTGTGCTTCTTGCTCAAGCCGAACCAGACCGTGCTCGATCAGCACCGGCATCATGTCCACTGTGGTTAGTGGGACCTCGCGATCTAGCAACAAATTATAGATAACATCGAGATCATCGTCAGTGACGTCGAACTCGGTCCAATATGTCTCAGAGGAGAACTTAGGAACCGAAATCATGATGATAGATCAGCCTATTCAGGGGAAATACTTAGCCATTATACTATAAGCCTCCACATGGAGGCAGTATGAGTGAAGAGATCGTCGTCGTCGAAACAACCTCCGGATTGATGGAAGCCGATATCCTGCGTGGATTGCTTGAGTCGATGAACATTTCCGTCTGTCTGTCTCATGAATCAGCCGGTAAAATCTACGCTTTGGGCGTGGGACGTCTCGGACGAGTCGACCTGATGGTACCGGCTGACCAGGCAGATGAAGCGCGACGGATTATAGCTGATTATCACGCCGGTCGGTTCATAGACAATGATGAACCCTCGAATGAATGAAAATCGTTGGATGGATCTTCTAGGGAAAAACCTTCTCCACCCACTCCAACGGATCGACTGGCACTCCGCCCACCCAAATCTCCCAATGCAGGTGCGGTCCAGTCGATCGCCCAGTCCCCCCCACTTTGCCGATCACCTGCCCCGTATCGACAAAATCACCCTCTGACACGTATATCTCCGACTGGTGGAAATATCCACTATACACCCCCCAGCCATGGTCGATGTAGGTTGCGTTGCCTCGTACGGCCAAAGACCCAGTAAACACGACCCGTCCTGGTGAAGGGGTTAAGATCGGTACACCCGAACCGTAGAAATCAAGGCCGGTGTGATAATAATGATAGGCCCCATAATTATAGCTCCGTCGAGTGCCAAAAACGGAAACAAAGCTATCGGTGTAATAGTCAGATGGGAATTGGAAAGCGTCTTCCCAATACCGTTGCGGCGTAGCTGGAGACAATAACGAAGCAACCATTTCCTCTTCTGGCTCTACGACGCCGGGATCGATCGTCTCAGCTGGGACGCCATTGATGGTCTCAAACCCATAACCGCCTTCCCGAACACGAACTGGCTGGGAGAAGGCGAATGTCATCTCCCCACCTTCAGAGGTATAGAGTTGCACCTCCAGGTCGTATAAACCAGGATCGGCCAGAGCGTGAATGCCTTGCAAGGCGACCCATTGGTGAGAATCCAATGGGAAGAAGTTCAGCCTCCGGTCCTCTAGGTGTCCTTCTACCCATCCTGGTTGGTTGAGCTCCAAGCGCACCACTGTCGTCCTGCCCTGAACTGCGGGTAAAGGCTCCACTTCGACCGATAGGATGGGATGAGGGAGCGCGCCTGCCCATTGCCCTCCTCCCGGAACAACGAGCGGGATTCCCGGGACGACCCACATCCGGATTTCTGTTTGGCTGAGGGTGGTCAAACTCCAAGGACTGGTGCCGGTTCGCACAGCCAACTCCAGCTTACTTTCGCCGATTCGTGGAAGCAGAAGTGAGTCTTTTAATAATGCCGGGATGTCGCTCTCCGTTTCAACCAGAATCAACGGTTGACCCGCATAAATCCTACCGGGGCTAATTACCCGGTTGAGGTGAGCTAAGGATTCCGATGGCACCCCATATCGAAAACTAAGGCTTGAAAGGGTTTCCCCATAGCCGATCTCCCGAATGGTTAGCACCCCGCTGATCTCCTCGTAGCCGGGGATTATTAATTCCATACCGGGGATCAACAGGGATGGATCATCTATATTGTTAGCGACCACCAAGGCTTCGACTGTGGTGCCAAATATCAGAGCGATAGCGGTCAGGGTATCTCCAGGTTGTACGACATATACCGGCCCCGACTCCTGAGCAGTAACTGAGGAAAATGGAAACACAATCAGCGCGAGGATGCACAGCAGCCAGAACCTAGTTCGCGCCTTCATCTATAATCTCCAATTTGTCGCCTACAGCGACCGCATCAAGGATCGAAGGTGGACCCTCGAGGGTGTAGCGCACAGGCAGTGTAGGATAATAAACCCGCCAAGGCTAAGCAAATCTGCAATCCACAATTCGAAGAGACGAATCAAGCCAAACCACACCCAAAGGAATAAAGACCGCCCACATGTGAATCGCCGCTTCAGACCTACTCTCCTTCGAATTGACCAGCAGCAAGCCCATCCCGTCTGGGAGGGACCAATGAAAAGTCAATCACCGCAAGCGGCATAGATATGACTGACACCAACGTGCGCGGGTTATTTGTTGACCGTCTTGCGAGCAATTCTGGACTTCGACCCAACGGGCCATCATCCCCCTCACATTAAAATAGGGCGGCCCTTAGCCGCCCCGGTTGTAGGTAGCCACGCGCCTTTTTTACTCAACCGAACCCAGGATCTTCTCCACACTCTCCAGTAATTCCTGTGGTCCAAATGGTTTGGTGATGTAATCATCTACCTTTGCGATGTGAAGACCAAGGACCTTATCGATCGATTGCGCCTTGGCAGTGACCACCACCACGGGAATCGAACGTAGTTCAGTATCGGCTTTGATCTGCTGGTACACCTCCCAGCCATCCATATCGGGCATCATCAAGTCGAGCAGGATGATATCCGGCTTCTCCCGCCGAACAATTTCCAATCCCTCGATGCCCCCATTAGCCCCAATCACTTTAAAACCTTTACGACCCAGGATCAGCCGGACAAGATCGATCATCTCTGGTTCGTCTTCGATGCACACAACACGCTTTTGTTCTATTGTCATCAGGTTTCCCCTAAGACTTATCCGTACATCCAGTAGTTTATCACAACCCTCAGGTGATGCAACGAGCCTCTTGTCCTACTTTAGTTGCAAATCGCTTGCCATGTCGGACTGCCGCCTACCAGTGGAGATAATA
>JAUVOZ010000064.1 GCA_030598885.1 Anaerolineae bacterium
ACCGCGAGGGGTTGTACCAAAAGGACAGCCGCGATCAACAAATTCCTCATGTAGGGGCTGACCTATGTGTCAGCCCGAATATGGTTCACAATGGGCGGACACGCTGGTCCGCCCCTACACACCCCCAAATATATACTCGGGTTGGCACAGAACCATTGGCATAATATTTCATGGTCGCAATCACATTGACCTGCTATATAAAATCTATTAAGCGCCCAGAGCGGAGGGCTGAGCCTGAGCTATTTGTCAGGTGTAATCGGTTCCCTCTAAGGCGAGGCCCGTAGTCGAAGGGCGTCCTGAGCGAAGCTCAGACCGTAGTCGAAGGATGGCCAACTATCCCGTAATTGGAAAGCTGATCACCACCATGCGGATACAGTGGCAGTATCTACTACCCATCTCCCTCTGCATCGGCTTGCTCGATCTTCTTCCTCCATTTGCGCCAACGCGCAAATAGACGCTGAAGGTACAAACTGCGTACAGGCTGGGGTGCTGGGCCAATCACTGGCCCCGGCCAGGTGTCAAGTCCGACAACCTTCCGATATATGTAACCGAGCCATAACCTCAGGGTGGCCACTGTTGGCGCGGCGAGCAACAAACCAACCAGACCGGCTAATAACCCGCCTACAAGCGCTGAGAGCAGCACAATCAACGGGTGCATGTGTAGGCTCTGGCCAATAATGTGGGGAAAAAGGACGTGATTCTCTAATTGTTGGATGAACAGAAAGACGATAAACACGAGCAGACCAAACCCAAGCGGAGTCAATCCCCACCAGTTGCTCGGTTGAAGCAGCGCAACCAATACTGTCACAATGGTCGCCACGACCGGACCAAACCAGGGGATAAACTCCATCAGGCCTGCAATTAATCCCAGAACTAGCGGGAAGCGTACACCAAGACCGGTCAGGACTACTGCTACCAATACCGTCATTACGATCGCCAGTATGGCCTGTCCTCTGAGAAAAGCGTTCCAAACCTGGCCTGTCTCTCCAATCAGTCGTCGAAAATCCCCCCGGTAAGATAAGGGCACTAACTCCAGGATTCCCTGCTCCATTTTCCCCATATCTAGTAGCAGATAATAACCCAGAATCAACACCAATATGACCAGGCTCACCACTGAAGCAGTTGCTTTGGCAACCGAAGCCAGCAGGCTCCCCGTCTGGGAAAGCAATGGGCTTATAGCCGATGCCAAATCTGAGAGGATGGGCCCAAGATTGATTTGTGAGAGATCAACTTGCCACGGGCCGATAGGAATTTGAAGTCTGGCCAGGGACTCTATCTGGGCAGGCAATTCCACCGAAAGTTCTCCGAGGTATGTAGCCAGTTGGGTGACTCTTTGTGAAATTGCCACTCCCAGACCGGTCGTTGTGCCTACCAAGAGAAGCACTAGAAATAAATACACTATTAACAACGCACATCCACGCGACAGACGCAATTGGGTTGTTAATCTTGTGAGAACTGGATGAAGCAGGTAAGCCAACAATACCGCGAGCACCAATGGGGCTAATAAAGATCGCATGAGGTATAGGAAAGCAATTATCAACAGGATCAATAGCACCCCGACCACCAAGCGAGTGCCCGGTTGCCAAGGCGGCGAGGAGGGTTCTGGTGTTTTAGTGGGTTTCATACCTGAGCTCCTTCCCGCATAAAATAGCGCTTATTATGTTATCTGTAAACCCATAAAGGACACAAGCGATAATCATCGCCATTGACTGATTCTATCCAAGGATTCAGACGAAGACAATAGGGGCCTCTTCGCAGGAGAAAGCTCAGCCCAGAGGTTAGCCTTACCAGGTAAGCCGTTTATTCTCTCTCAGTATCTATCAAATCCCCCTTACTGCTGCAAGATCACCACAGAATTGATCCCCCGCCGAAGCGGGGGTGTGTCAGATAAACTAATTTAACTTATGACCGTCGATTACGAGGATCGGAGGTTCTCCTCCCCCGGCTGCGTCCCCCCGATCGACGGCTTGGCTTTCGATCGTGCTCGAGCGCCTCCTCAGGAGTCCATCCTTCCAACACAGCCCGGCGGGATAGACGGATTTTGCCTTCGTGGTCGATGTTGGTCACCATTACCGTTATTTCATCACCGACTTTTACAATATCATCGACCCGCTCGACATGTTCCGTGTTCAACTGTGATATATGCACCAGACCGTCGGTCTTAGGTAATATCTCGACAAAGGCGCCGAAATCGGTTATACGAACCGCTTTGCCAGTGTAGATACGACCGATGACCGCTTCTTCAGTGAGACGCTCGATCATCTCCTGCGCTTTTTCAGCGCTTGGTCCATCTACAGCAGCGATATACACCCTGCCATCGTCCTCGATGTCAATCGTCACCCCAGTCTCTTCCTGAATCTGTCGGATGATCTTTCCACCCGGTCCAATAACCGCGCCGATTTTCTCGGGGTCGATTTTGAGAACAGTCATGCGTGGTGCATGGGGTTTAAGCTCCGAACGCGGCTCAGGGATGCAGTCCTGGATCTTGTCTAAGATATGCATACGAGCATCGTGTGCTTGAGACAACGCCTGGGACATGATCGCTGGCGTGATCCCCTTCATCTTGATATCCATCTGCAGCGCGGTGATTCCATCTCGCGTGCCGGCAACCTTGAAATCCATGTCACCCAAATGATCCTCGATACCCATGATATCGGTAAGGATGGCATAGCGATCACCTTCCATGATCAACCCCATCGCGATTCCACCCACCGACTTTCGGATCGGCACGCCTGTATCGAGCAGCGCCAACGTCGAACCACAAACCGAAGCCATCGAAGTCGATCCATTCGAAGACAGCACCTCCGATACCAGGCGCATGGTATAGGGGAACTCATCCAATGTTGGCAGTACTGGCATTAACGCTCGCTCAGCCAGGGCACCGTGTCCAATATCTCGCCTTGAGGCACCTCGTAGAAAACGCGTTTCTCCAACTGAAAATGGGGGGAAGTTATAATGGTGCATGTACCGTTTTTCCCCAACCGGCGACAACCCATCCAGTTCCTGTCGCTCACGTGGTGTGCCCAGGGTTGCTAAAGTCAGCACTTGAGTTTCACCGCGGGTGAAAAGACCAGAACCATGAGCACGCGGGCTAAGGTCGACCTCGGCGTCAATCTGCCGGATGTCGCTCGTGCTTCGTCCGTCAGGTCGCACACCGTGCTCAAGAATACGTGACCGGACCTCAAGCTTATGAATCTCCCCAAAAGCGTCGCCCACCAAGCCCTCATCAAAGCCGCCCTCCCCCGCCAGTGCCGCGACCGTTTCAGCCCTCAATTCATTCAACGCCTGGTCCAACTCTGCTTTTGAGTAAACCTGCGCCGCGAGATCTTTTAACTTTTCGCCAATCCACGACTGCACCGCGCCTTTGACCTCTTCCGGTAATATAAATGACGGGTACTCTCTTTTAGGCTTGCCAAGTACAGCTTGCATCTCATCCTGCAAGTCGATGAACGGTTGCATCGCGCGATGACCAGCTTCGATCGCCGCTACCATCGTCTGCTCATCGACCTGGTTTGCGTTGCATTCAACCATTAAGATCGCTTCGCGGGTTGCGGCTACTCGTAGATTGAGATCGGAGGCGTCTGTTTCACTGTATGTTGGGTTAAAGATGAACTTGCCGTTTTGTTGTGAGACGCGAATCGCACCTACTGGACCATCGAAGGGAACATCGGAGATCATCAACGCAGTCGAGGCACCTAAGATTCCCAGCACATCGATCGGCGTCTTCCCATCAGAGGACAGTGCATACAGGATCACCTGCACATCATTGTACATATCCTTGGGAAAAAGTGGACGGAGCGGTCGATCCACCAGCCGGGCGATCAGTATCGCAGTCTCGGATGGCCGGCCCTCACGCCTAAAGAAAGAGCCGGGGATGCGGCCCCCAGCATACAGACGTTCCTCGTAATCCACCCGGAGAGGGAAGAACGAGATGCCCTCCCGAGGTGTTCTGTCCATGGTGGCCGTCACGAGCAGGACAGTATCACCCTGACGTATGGTAACCGCACCGCCAGCCTGTCCGGCGAGCTTGCCGGTCTCAATCGTAATTGTCTTTCCATCCACTACAGCAGTAAATTGTTTTGTTTCTAGCATGGGAAATCCCCTCCCTACCACAAGTCCGCGTAGGTTAGGGACTGGGGAGCGGCCGCCAGCAGGGAATTAATATTCCCCTGACGGACGTGCTCCAATACCCAACCCATCCCGTGGAATGTGGCATTCAATATGTATGAATCAGTCGGCTGAAAAAAGCTGCTGTTGTTATTGAAAAGAGGCATATTCCCCTTCTCGCATTTTGGCTTTTTTCAGTGCAAGCATTAATTGTATCTTATCTATCGGTGAGTATGATCTGCCAGGTACCCAATATAAGAGACGAATAGATGATCAATCTTATATCCCCCACTCGCCCGCTCAGAGGACCTACTTGCGACGGATGCCTAAACGCTCGGTCAGCGCCAAATATGCGGCCCCATCCTTACGTTTCAGGTAGGAAAGATGTTTCCTCCGTTGCCCCACCAGCTTCAACAAACCCCTTCTGGATGACTCGTCGTGCTTGTGAATCCGTAAATGGTCTGTCAATTGATGGATACGACGGGTGAGAATTGCGATCTGTACTTCTGGTGAGCCAGTATCGTTCTCGTGCCGATGAAACTCGCCGATTAATTGACCCTTTTCTTCTTTTGTCAACGTCATGACATCTGCTCCTTAGCAGGTCACCCAGTGGGTAGTATGGATTTAGTAGAATTTTAACCACCCACCAGTCTAGTCATTTACGATGGCGGAATTATACCAGTCCGTTTCTTCACCGACAAGGCATGCTTCAGCAGCTCTTGTTGGCGCGCCGGGAAATTTCCCAAGGATGCTCGAATCATGCGCTGGATTCCTGGAACCTTACGCGCTAACTCATCCAACAGAAAACGAGCCGATTCAGGAGGACTGCGTCTGGTAAGTGTATTCAATAGTTTATGCAGGACTTGACGCGATTCTCCTCGAGCCTTTTCAGAAACACCAGATAAAAGACGAAATACAGTAGGTAAATCTTCGAAGGTTGGATTCTCGACCGCCGCGTGAAGGGCCATAAGCGCGAATAATCGTAGCCACCTATGGGTTGAGCCGAGCCACCCAGATACCCTTTCAAGAAACGCGGCCGGTTCAGCTTCACGTAAACCGGCCAAGCCCTGGCTGGCGAGCGCCATCAGTACCACGCTGTCATCACAATTCGGGACCCGGGCCTCCGCCCACTGCGCAACCTCCAACTGCTGTATCCCACCGAGGATGGCTGAAGCCAGCAGTCTAGTTTCGCGATACCCAGCCTCCCACAGGGATGTAGCAGTCGGTAGCATTAAGGCTGGTTTCTGCTGAGTACGCGAAAGCAATCCCTGGCTCAGTGCTCGCACCACCGGGCGGGGAACACCAAAAACCCCCTCGGTATACTTGACACCCCCCGATGCGATCGATCTACGCGTGTGATCGGCGTAGTAATCCAACAAATCCAGGCACTGCCGTTTCAACGCCACCTGGTCTCCCAGCACAGTCAGCAGATCTTCCACCTGCTGCCTAAGGCGTTCTGGGTTGACCGCTGGCATCCAAGGCTCCTCATCTAGTACGCGCGAGCGAAGATCGCTCGCTCGGTTGCCGGCTTTCCACAATGGATGCAAATTCCCTTGTCAGCCGGTCCGTCCAGCGGTATACAGCGTGTCGTAGCCCTGGTTTGTTCCTTGATCTCCGCCTCACATCCAGCGTCACCACACCACCAAACATCAGCCCAACCGCTCTCAACCACCTGCTTGAATTCCTCAAAATCCTTGGGTTCATGCTTGTTCGCCTGGAGGAACCCCTTTGCCCGCTGATAGATTGAGGTTTGGACATCGTCTAAGAGGTCAGCCAGCACGCTGGCTAACCCCTCCTGCTTGACAAACTGTTTCCCTTCCCTACCGGGTTTGTCGCGTCTCGCCAGGGCTACCGTGCCTTTGGCCACATCCTTCGGACCCACCTCGATCCGAACTGGCACGCCGCGCAGTTCCCAATCGTTGAACTTAAAGCCAGGAGTCATCCCCTCCCGATCATCTAGCTTGACTCTAAATTTTGACAAGCGTGATTGGATTGAATCAATGACCGCCATCACACTGCTACGTTCATCCTCATTTTTAAAGATGGGCACAATCACTGCCTGATACGGCGCCAGTCGCGGGGGCATTATCAACCCCTGGTCGTCGCCATGCACCATGATAATGGCTCCGATGAAGCGCGTCGATAGACCCCAGGAGGTCGTCCAGCAATACTGTAAAGTGTTCTCTTTATCCAGGTAGCGGATATCGAAAGCGCGGGCGAAATTTTGGCCCAGGTTGTGGGATGTTCCGGCCTGCAACGCCCGGGTGTCGCCCATCATTGCTTCGATGCTGAAAGATTGCTTCGCTCCGGCAAACTTCTCGCTGTCACTCTTGCGTCCTTTGATTACCGGCACCGCGGCCTCGTTCTCGGCGAAGTCAGCGTAAGCTTCAAGCATTTGTAATGTCTCGGCTTCGGCCTCACCCTCGGTAGCGTGAGCTGTATGACCCTCCTGCCAATAGAACTCCGTCGTGCGCAGGAAAAGCTTGGTGCGCATCTCCCAACGGACGACGCTGTTCCAAAGGTTGATCAGCACCGGCAGATCGCGGTAGGATTTGATCCACTTGGCATACATGTGGCCGATGATGGTTTCCGATGTTGGCCGGACGACCAACGGCTCCTCTAGTTCCTCGCCACCACCGATTGTCACCACAGCCAGTTCCGGAGAAAAACCTTCCACATGCTCCTGTTCTCGTTCCATGAAACTACTCGGTATGAGGAGAGGGAAAGCCGCGTTCATATGCCCGGTGGCCTTGAACCGCTGGTCGAGGGCTGCTTGGATGTTCTCCCATAGCGCCCAGCCGTATGGTCGGACCACCATGCAGCCGCGCACCGGCGCGTAGTCAGCCAGTTCCGCCCGCAGCACCAATCGGTTGTACCATTCGGAAAAATTATCTGAACGGGAGGGTAATCGCTCTTTTGCCATATCAATCCTCACACTTTATGGGGTCGACCTTCAATCGCCACATCCCTCACTCAGTCATCAACCTTCTGGAAACGGCATTTGCCACCGGATTGAGCCAGACTTGGTCGAGTTGCTCTGCCCGCGTCTCAAGCAGTGGATCTGGAGAGGCGGCCAATAAGTCAACCCATTCTTGGAGAAATCGCCACATAAGGGCATGATCCCACAAGAGATTCCATTCGTCCTCATTCCAGCGCACACCATTGGTGGCCGCCATTCCCTCTCGGTAGCATGTAATGATTTCCTGCTGACTAAGCGGGAGTGTGTCGAACAGCCACGCGCTCTTGTTGATAAAAACCAACAAGTCGATCACACCCGGACCAACTCCGGTCAATTGCCAATCATAGACCACCTGGCTGCCGTCCTGTTGGATCGCAATATTGCCCGGCCAATAATCACCATGCAGCAAAGTACTAGGTTGATGCAGCAGGGGCGCAATAATTCGGTCGGCTTGCATCGTTAGGGTCGCCAGCACATGCATTCGCTCAGGCATACTTGCCAACGGTTCCGGATGGGCTTGATTCACGATCCGCTCGATCGCCTTAGCCGCCACGGTCACATGCACCTCGAAATCAGCCTCAAGCGGACGACTCAGCCAACGAAAGACACTTAAGTCCGCTCCCAATCCCCAAAACCTGTCGTGTAAATGGGTGAGCGCCTCGATCGCTTTGCGGTAATCCTCTGCATTCCATTGCGAAGGATCACGGACTGATTTGATTGCTTCCAGAATCAGCCAATCCCCAACTGAAGAAGCCGCGATCAACTTGGGGGTGGATAGCGGCAGATGACTGGCCAGCGATTGATAAACCCCTAATTCTCGCCGTCCTGCCCCAGCCAGACCGGTTCGTGTCGTGCCGCGCGGCTCCTTGATCACGAGCTGGCAGGCTCCTGGCTTGGTTCGCGAAGTGTAGGAAACTTCTATCCCACGCACCCGGCCGATGGCCGGCCAACGAAAGGGAATGGTCTTAGGCCGAACTTGAGTCACCTTTACCGATGTATCTTTCAAATTACGGCGTAGTCCAGCCGTTAAATCGGCCATACTAAACGGCCATTCCCAATCATCATTGGTTGTGGCCACGACAATCCCTCCCGACAAGTCGCTCTTGGCTACTTCGTATCACTTCTTCATAATCCATTACTTGAGGCAGTTAGTCCAACCAGATCCATCGAAAACATTGGGCGACTAAAGTAAACCGGCTTCCCGCCCATCTGGGAAGCCGACCACAACCCGGGTTACCCCGAAAGCCTCAACCAGACCAGCGGAATAGGCAGGTCCTGGAAGGTGGGCATGGGACCGGGATCACGACAAGTAACATAATTGGATTATAAGGCAAGCATTGGGGGTTGTCAAAATATGTTCCCTTAATATCCCCCGACTAAGCTATCGGCTCCGCTGAGCCTGCAGCCGCCTTTAGAGCTTCCAACCGATCGAGACGTTCCCAGGGAAGATCGAGGTCATCACGACCAAAATGACCATAAACGGCGGTCGGTCGAAAGATAGGCCGACGTAGACCGAGATCACGGATGATCGCTCCTGGACGTAAGTCGAAATGTTCTTTAATCAGGTGAATGATCTCCTCGTCCGGCAGATGACCGGTGCCGAAGGTTTCAACATTCACCGACAATGGGTGAGCGACACCGATTGCATAAGCCACCTGTATCTCACAACGGTCAGCCAGTCCGGCTGCCACAATATGCTTCGCCACCCAGCGGGAAGCATAAGCGCCGGAGCGGTCGACCTTGGTGGCGTCCTTGCCGCTGAAGCACCCTCCACCGTGACGCCCCATCCCGCCGTAGGTATCGACGATGATTTTACGCCCGGTGAGTCCAGAGTCGCCGAGCGGTCCTCCCACCACAAATCGACCAGTAGGATTGACCAGGATTTTCAACTGGCTATCCACCATTTCAGTGGGTAGGACAGGCATAATTACATTTTCAATGATCGCCTGGCGAATCTCCTCCTGCTCAACTTCCGGCGCGTGTTGGGTGCTGACGAGTACCGTATGCACCCTTTTCGGTCTTCCGTGACTATATTCAACCGTTACCTGGGTTTTCCCATCCGGGCGCGCCCAGGGTAAAAGAGCCGTCTTGCGAACCTCAGCCAACCGCTGGGCAAGGCGATGCGCCAGATGGATCGGCATCGGCATGAGCGTCTCGCTCTCAGTGCAGGCGTAACCGAACATCATGCCCTGATCGCCGGCTCCGATCGAGGCTATCTCTTCGTCGGTTACTTCGCCGGATCTTACCTCTAAGGCGTGGTTCACACCTCGGGCAATGTCCGGGCTCTGCTTGGTAACCGCTACCTGCACACCACAGGTGTTACCATCAAAACCCTTGTCGCTATCATCAAATCCAATATCGGTGATCACCTGGCGAACAAGTTCGTCGTAGTTGATCTGGGCTTTGGTGGTGATCTCGCCCAACAACATCACAAATCCCGTCTTGGCCACTGTCTCACAGGCTACACGCGATCGAGGGTCCTGCTCCAGACAAGCGTCGAGCACGGCATCCGAGATCTGATCGCACATTTTATCCGGATGTCCTTCGGTGACCGACTCGGAAGTGAACAGCAGACTTGGTGACTCGATAAAAGACAAACTCATCCAGCAACCTCCTTAAAATATCGCCCCTTCTATACGAGAAGGGGCGTTATCCTCAATAAATGCCACCCTCTCATCTTCCAGATACTCATTCTGCCGGAATTCGCACCACACCGGAAACGACGAGCCGGTAGGTTGCGGAGGTTTCATCGGGCCGGTCCCTCCACCTCTCTGGATAAGAGTGCTCAAAGGGCTACTCAAATGTTCGCGCAATATACCACATGGGTTGGTAAGTGTCAATTAATAATTAAGTGACCTACCACCTATGGGAGCACCGATTTGGGTGATATCGATGGATTAGCAGAGCTAACCTTTGAAGGTCGGATAAAATTAGCAGGAGTGTTATCGGTATATCTTTTTCTTAATATAAGTGTATCCTCCAATAACGATTGAATGTTGACATAATTTTACTGTTGTGTATGTTAT